>CACXDY010000034.1 GCA_902766505.1 uncultured Prevotellaceae bacterium | reverse complement strand
TGAACTGGAGTGGAAGCACCCTGCGTCAGTGGCTGAACAGTGAATTTTTCGATGGTGCCTTCTCTGAAACAGAGCGCAAAGCCATTGAACTGACCAGCGTGGAGAACTCGCCCAATGCCCAGTACGGCACCTACTGCGGACCCGACACGCACGACTATGTGTTCATCCTCTCCAACAAAGAGGTGTTCGCCTCCCCGCTGGCCTCAGACTATGGCTTTTACGCCGGCAGTGGCATCGACGACCCTGCCCGCCGTTTCCGTTCGACGCTCTATGCCAAATGCCGTGGTGCCTGGTGGTCATCGGTCGTAAACTATCGCGGCAACTCCTTCTGGTTTATGCGCACCAACGGCTATACGCCCAGCAACATCACCTACGTCTGCGACTTTGGCTATCTGTATAACCAGGGGACGGCCGTCACCTGCGACGATGCAGCCGTACTGCCGGCAATTACCGTCGATTTGGCAAAAGCAAATTATCAGAAGGCCCCGTCAGTCGCATCCACAGATGTGAACAACTAAACAAATCAACCAGCATTTATCGATAAAACGGGAACTATCCATATCATTGCGACAAGTAGTATTGAGATGAAAGAGTATGTTGAAACAATAAGTCTCGTCCCTCTTCAGGGAAATGACCGAGAGCAATTCATCCTGGACAATCAACGTGCATTCAAATATGGTGCGCAGGAGGAGTTCGGGATGCGTGACGAGCGCTGCGAGGAGGGCGACGAGGTAATTTCTCGTAGCACTATCGAGCGGTCGATAGATGGTGAGAAAGCAGAAACCTACCGGATTGTCCTGGACGGGGAAATAGTCGGTGGCCTTGTCCTGAACATCGACAAGGAAGCCGGGAAAGGAGAACTGGAATTGCTCTTCGTGAACCCGGACGTTCACAGCAAGGGCATCGGCCAGGCGGCATGGAAAGCCGTAGAACAGATTCATCCAGAAATACATGTTTGGGAGACTATCACACCCTATTTTGAAAAGCGAAACATCCATTTCTATGTCAACCGCTGCGGTTTCCATATCGTTGAGTTTTGGAACAAGCATTTCCATGGGCCTGCCATTCCCGAGGAGGAAGAAGGTAATTGGAGCGAGGACGATGAGATGTTCCTCTTTAGGAAAATCATCGATTAGCAGCCACAAGACAATAGATACTACCATGAAAACTTATCATGAAATGCCATCCCTGACGGGGCATCCATCAATTACGGGAATCATGAAAGAACGAATAGCATTTGTAGATTACATCCGCGTAATCGCTTGTCTGCTGGTGATGGTAGTGCACGCCAGCGAACAGTTTTATAACATGGGACCGGTATCCCAAGTAGTGAACGAGGACAACCGCCTTTGGGTTTCAGTCTATGATGGCTTTTTCGGGCGCATATCCGTACCTCTGTTTATGATTGTCTCGGCTTTCCTGCTGGTACCCATGAAGCCAGGCATGACGATGAGTCAGTTCTACCATCGCCGATTCCTGCGCATTCTGCCACCCTTCATTTGCTTTTTAGTGCTTTATGCGCTGTTGCCTGCGGCATGGGATGGCCTCACATGGGATGAGGCTATAGAGCAGTTGAAGATGGTGCCCTTTAATTTCCCGCTGTGGGGCGGTCATCTGTGGTTCATGTACCCGCTCATCAGCCTCTATCTGATCATACCCGTTGTGTCGCCTTGGCTTGAAAAGGCCAGTGCGAAAGACGAACTGATATTCCTCGGCATCTTCGCCTTCTCCACGCTTACCCCCTGGCTGCACCGTTTCGTGTCAGCCGAACTTTGGGGCGAATGTTTCTGGAACAACTACTCAGCCTTATGGTACTGTTCAGGATACTTAGGCTATCTCGTATTGGCACATTTCATTCGTGTACACCTGAAATGGGGTCAACAGAAGAGGCTGGCCATTGGAACAGTTTGCTTTGTAGTGGGAGGTCTGTTCACAGCCTGGAGTTTCTGGTGGAAAGCAGTGCCCGGTCTGCAAATGGAGACACCGATGATGGAATGGGCTTGGGAGTTCTGCACACCCAATGTGCTGCTTGCCACCTTCGGTGCATTCCTGCTGTTCACCTGCATCCAGAAGGCACCCCGGTGGATTAACGGCCTTGCCAAACTCACCTTCGGCATGTATCTGATGCATATCTTCTTCCTGACGTTTATTGCAAAATGGATAATCGGTGGAGATGTTGCACATCCGTTACTGCCCGTATGGCTGGCCATTCCCGTTATCGGACTGCTCACATTCCTGTGTTGTGCAGTCACCACGAAACTCATCTCGCTGATTCCGGGCAGTAAATACGTGATAGGTTAATGATTACTATTTGAAAACTATGACAATACAAGAATTCCGTGATTACATGGCATCGGGCAAGCCGGTCATTGGAGGCTCCGATGTTCACATGATGTTTCATCAATTATCTCAGGAAGCGTTGAAGATAACGGCTGAGATTAACGGCAAATACCACACTCCTGAGCAACTGCACGATTTGTTGGAGCAACTATGGGGTCGTGAGGTGCCGAAGACAGCAGGCATGTTTCCACCGTTCCATACCGATTGCGGAAAAAACACCGTCATTGGTGAACGCGTTTTCATCAATATGGGATGCAAGTTCCAGGACCAGGGTGGCATCACCATCGACGAGGGTGCACTCATCGGCTATGGCAGGTATTACTATTACATAAATGGCGAATTCAAGGGGTGCTATGATAATTATTCTGATGCCTTGACAGGTAACAATGGTAGCAATGAGGGATATGTTGAAAGCAAGTAACAGCAACAAAATAATACAAAGCATGAAGACGTTTTTCAAATCAAATCTTTGGATTTTTGTCCTTTCCATAGCAATGGCTATGCAAACAATTACGGGAAGGGCACAAGGATACAAGAATCCTGTTCTTCCTGGATTTCACGCAGACCCCAGTGTGTGTCGTGCGGGCGATGATTTCTATCTCGTCAACAGCACTTTCCAGTATTTCCCGGGGGTGCCGGTATTCCATAGCAAGGACTTGGTGAACTGGGAACAAATCGGCAATTGCCTCACCCGCCCTTCGCAAGTGGACCTGAAAGGCACCGATGGCAACAGCGGTATCTACGCTCCCACCATCCGTTACCACAACGGACGTTTCTACATGGTGACAACGGTCTTTCCCTCGCGCCGCCATTTCTATGTCTGGACAGACAATCCTGCCGGCGAGTGGTCGGAACCCATCGTGATTGACTTTGCCATCGGCAGTTGTGACCCCACACTTTTCTTCGAGGGGGACAAATGCTATTTCCTATGGAAAGAAGGTGACATCAAACTTTGTGAGATTGATGTAAAGACGGGCAAACAACTCGGTGAGATTCATCACCTGGGAACAGGACTTGGAGGCCGCTACCCGGAAGGACCGCATATCTACAAAAAAGATGGCTACTACTATTTGTTGCTGGCAGAGGGAGGCACGGAGCACGGACATCATGTGAACATCCTGCGCAGCAAGAGTCTTTTTGGTCCCTACGAGCCTAACCCCGCCAACCCTATCCTCTCGCATTTCAATATGAAGATGCAGAACAGCAACATCCAAGGGTTGGGGCATGCCGACCTGGTGCAGGCTCCCGACTCTTCGTGGTGGATGATTTGCCTTGGCTACAGGACCAGTGGATATCTGCAGCACGTCATGGGCCGCGAGACAATGCTGGCACCCGTAACATGGGAAAAGGGCGGTTGGCCTGTGGTAAACGGGGACGGCACTTTGCAGACGGAGATGAAATGCCAGACTCTTCCGTTGGTTCCAATGACTCAGGACCCGGTAAAAGAAGAATTCAATCGCATCAAGCGCAGCGCCCCCAAAGACAGTTACCACGCTATTGGGTTGCCCATGGGATGGATGAGCCTCTGCAATCCTGACTATGGCAAATACTCGCTGGCAGAGCGTAAAGGCTGGCTCAGGCTCCATCCAAGCACCACAGACCTCAGCGAGACAGCATCACCCACTTTTGTTGCCCGAAGACAGACTCAACTGACATTCTCGGCAACAGCATTGTTCGACCTCTCTCATCTCTGCGAGGGGATGCAAACCGGCATCACAGCCTATGCCGCACCTTTGAACCACTACGACGTCGTGGCCGAGAGAAGAGACGGGAAGGTTTTCGTCAAATCGAATGTGAGACTTGGGCAGACCAGTCACGTCGAAAAAGAAATACCACTGTCTGGCGACCGCGCCTACCTGCGTATCACATCCGACAAGGATTTCTACTATATGATGGCATCCTCCGACGGCGTCAACTTCACCCAATTAGCCAAGATGGAGTACCGTTTCCTCAGCACAGAGACCATCGGCGGTTTCACCGGTGTCATGCTTGGACTCTTTGCGCAATGCAGCCAGAAGGCAATGAACGGATTTGTGGATATCGATTGGTTTGAATACAAATAAGAACAAAGAAGAGGGTGTGTCAAAATGTGAAAATTGACACAT
>CACXDY010000033.1 GCA_902766505.1 uncultured Prevotellaceae bacterium | reverse complement strand
CTCGCTGGTCAATGCTTTGGCGGTGGCTGTGGGTATCGCCATTCAGAATATCCCGGAGGGTGCCATCATCTCCATGCCTATGAGGGCTGCGGGCAATAGCAGATGGCGCTCGTTTGCTATAGGCTCCCTCAGTGGAGCCGTCGAACCGATTGGGGCCATCGCTGTTCTGCTGCTCGCCTCGTTGCTCTTGCCTGTCCTTCCTTATATGCTGGCTTTTGCAGCTGGAGCCATGATTTATGTGGTGATAGAAGAACTCATACCCGAAGCATCCAGCGGGCAACACAGCAATTTGAGTACCATCGGATTTGCTGCTGGTTTTGTCCTCATGATGGTGCTCGATGTGGTGATGGGATAATTACTTCTTGATACTTATTTTTTTATATTAATCAAATAATACTGACCATGACAATTCACAAACAATTTCAAAAAGTCGTACTGCCATGTACTATCTTTTTGTTACTGACATCTTGCGGTGGCCAGAAATGGTCGGAACACCAAGTGGATGCCTTTATGCTCGTCGAGCAGAGAGGCGGACCGTCTTTGGGATATTCACCCCTGTCGGGAGTGAAATTGCTCACCGTCGATGGATTTGCTTTTAAGGACCTCAACCGCAACGACTCTCTAGATGTCTACGAAGACTGGAGGCGGACACCTCAGGAGAGGGCTGCCGACTTGGCTGCCCAACTTTCTATAGAAGAAATCGCCGGACTGATGCTTTATAGCAGCCATCAGTCAGTGCCGATGAAGGAGGGCATGGGCTTCGGTGCTTCCTCTTATAACGGAAAACCATTTGCGGAAAGCGGGGCGAAACCCTCCGATTTATCTGATGATCAGAAGAAATTTCTCAGCGAGGACCATCTGCGCGCTGTCTTGATGACTAACGTGGAAAGTCCGGAAGTTGCTGCTGTTTGGAACAACAATATGCAAGCATTTGTCGAGGGCATCGACCATGGTATACCTGCCAATACCAGTTCCGATCCGCGACACGAGGCGAAGGCTACTGCTGAGTTTAATGCTGGTGCCGGCGGACAAATCTCCCTTTGGCCTACGTCGCTCGGACTGGCTGCTTCGTTCGATCCTCAATTGGTATACCGCTTTGGTGAGATAGCCTCGGAAGAATACCGGGCGCTTGGTATTGCCACAGCTTTGTCGCCGCAGGTGGATATCGCCACCGAACCGCGTTGGTTCCGCTTCAGTGGTACATTCGGTGAAGACCCTCAGCTCTCTACCGATATGGCACGCGCCTACTGCGACGCCTTCCAGACAACTCCTGAAACCAAAGGATGGGGAACAAAGAGTGTCAACGCAATGGTGAAACATTGGTATGGCTATGGCGCTCAAGAGGGTGGGCGCGACTCGCATTTCGCTTCTGGGAAGTTTGCTGTCTATCCAGGAAACAACCGGGAAGAACACAAACGTTCCTTTGTGGAGGGTGCATTCCATCTTGAGGGTGGCACGAAAATGGCATCGGCAGTGATGCCAATATACAGCATTCTATGGAACCAGGACCCCTCAGGGGAAAATGTGGGTGGTAGTTTCAGTAAATGGATGATAGAACAGCAACTGAGGCAAGATGCGAAGTTCGAAGGTGTCGTCTGCACCGACTGGGGTATTACCAAGGATATGAAAGTGCTCGATAGTCCGATTGGGGGAAAACCTTGGGGCGTGGAGCAACTGTCGGAGGCTGAGCGCCACTATAAAATTCTGCTCGCAGGTGTTGACCAGTTTGGAGGAAACAACGAGATCGGACCCGTGCTGGAGGCTTTCCAGATGTGGAGCAAGGAAAAGGGAGGGCAGAACGCTCGGGAGCGGTTCGAATTGTCTGCACGAAGGTTGTTGCTCAATATGTTCCGCGTGGGATTGTTTGAAAACCCATATCTTGACCCTGCTGAGTCTCAGAAGATTGTAGGCAATCCCGATTTTATGAAGGAGGGGTATGATGCCCAACTGAAGTCGGTCGTGATGCTGAAAAATCATGATAAGGTATTGCCCCGGAATGACAAGCGTAAAGTGTACATACCCAAACGCCATTTCCCTGCCATTCCTGGGATGTGGGGTGGTATTTCAGAAGAAAAAATGGAGGTTCCTATCGACCTTACTTTGGTGAAAAAATACTTTGAAGTGGTCGGCCAACCTGATGAGGCTGATTTTGCCATCTGTTTGATTCAGGAGCCAAGTACGGGTGTCGGCTATAGCCTTGATGATGCGAAAAGAGGTGGTAATGGATATATGCCGCTCAGTTTGCAGTATGGTGACTATACGGCCAGTGATGCTCGGGCAGTGAGCATTGCCGGTGGCGATCCGTTGGAAAAAACCACCAATCGCAGCTTTAGGGGAAAAACCATAAAGGCATATAATCGTGATGACATGTTGATGGTGGCTGATACCAAAAAGAAAATGGGTGATAAACCGGTCGTTGTTGTCTTGGAGACTGGTCGTCCCGTTGTGCTTTCTGAAATAGAGCCCTATGCAGATGTCATTCTCATCTCTTTCAATGTGCAGCATCAGGTACTGCTCGATATCATCAATGGAAAGGCTGAACCATCGGCACTACTGCCTATGCAGATGCCTGCCGACATGAAAGCAGTGGAGGAACAGATGGAGGACGCACCTCGCGACATGCGTTGCTATCAGGATGCCGATGGCCATTCCTATGACTTCGCTTTCGGTATGAACTGGAGCGGCATCATCGATGATGAACGGGTAAAAAGATATAAATAAACATCAAGGAGTCGGCTCCTTGATTCTTCCTCCCCGTTGAGGAATGGAGCAACGGCCTCTGATGTTGGTATGAAGCACAGCAAGACCCCGATAGGGTGACAGAACCTGTTATTTCTTCTCTGTTTCCCTATCGGGGTCGTATTTGGTTAACCTTTGGAGTTGGCGTAACTAATCTTCTGGATGATTTTTAAGGTCACCCCTTGCAAACAAACGGGCGACAATGGCACCGCTGATGTTGTGCCAAACACTGAATACAGCTCCAGGGATAGTTGCCATGGGATAGGCCGCAAAATGCAGCGTGGCCAAAGAGGAGGCAAGTCCGGAATTCTGCATGCCCACCTCAATACTGATGGCTCTGCGCTTGGGTGTAGACAATTTTAAAAGTCGGCCTATACCATAACCAATACCAAGACCGAATAGGTTGTGGAGCATCACCACAAGTACAATCAGCAAACCGCCCGACATCAATTTCCCTGCATTTGCCGAAATCACTATCAGCACAATGGCACAAATGGCAATTGACGACAAGGCTGGAAGATAGGCTACTGCCGCTTCTGTCTGGCGGGGAAAGAGTCGCTTGACAATGAGTCCGGCAACAATGGGAAGAATCACTACCCAAAGGATGCTCAACAACATACCCACCACATCGACATCAACCGTCTTACCTGCCAATAGCCACACCAAGAGTGGGGTCGCCAGTGGGGCAAGCAAGGTACTGACTCCCGTCATGCCGACGCTCAAAGCGAGGTCGCCACGGGCTAAAAAGGTAATCACATTGGATGCTGTCCCGCCGGGACAGCAACCTACGAGTACCACACCTACAGTCAGTGCCTCATCGAGCGCGAAGACATGGGCCAATGTCCAGGCCAGCAGGGGCATGACAGTGAACTGTGCCAAACATCCGATAATCACATCTTTGGGACGGCTGAACACAATACGGAAGTCTTCAGCCCGCAATGTCAGTCCCATACCGAACATAATCACACCAAGAAGTGGATTGATGACGGTTGGCTTCACCTGGCTGATGACTTCTGGGAATACCAATGCTGCTATGGCCGACAGCAGTACCAGCACTCCCATATAGTCTGAAATCAGTTTGCAAATTCTCTTCATTTTGCGTGGGTGTTGCTACCACAACCACCTCCACCTTAGTTGAGTGCGACACGGCTATTTATTATGATGACACTTCCATGTTGTCATCAGGCAACAGCCGTTAAATGTTCAATCAAGATTTCAGGGGTGGTAAAAGACTTTCTTCTTCCTTCTTTCCTTAATTGATGATAACTTTCTTGCCGTTTTTGATATAAATGCCTCTCGCATTAGGCATGCCAGAGATTTTGCGGCCATCCACAGTATCATACATCGGATGGATGGGTGGTGGTATGTTGG
>CACXDY010000032.1 GCA_902766505.1 uncultured Prevotellaceae bacterium | reverse complement strand
TTCCGGAAAACATGAAATCCATGCTCAATGACGAGGCATCATTCGGCCCCATCGCCTCCGATGATTTGCTGTCCACCTCCTCCAGCGTTCGTTTGATGTATCTACAGGATTTATACAGATTTTTCAAACTCTGCGACCAGAGGATAGGTTTCTACAATCCTTTTGGTGGCGCAGCCCATCAAAACGCATTGTTCCTTACCTATGACATTCTATCCCAGCATATCGAAGAGAAGGAAATCATCCGTTTGGGGAATTTCCTGTTAAAGCGAGGTCATTACGATACTTTGGAGAAACTGTTGCAGCGGATATCATCCTTCAGGTCTCCTCAATCCAACATTTTACGCGGTCATATTCATCTCCATCAAGAGAACTATGAAGAAGCCTACAGATGTTTCCAAACAGCCATTAAAGAAGACCCCACCAATCGTCGTGCCTTAATCGGATTTGGACGTTCCTCTCTTCTCTCCGAGCACTATGATGATGCAGCCCAAAGCTACCGCACATTAATGGAAGCAAAACCAGACAACAAGAACTATGCCCTCAACTACAGCATAGCACTTATCAAATGCGGCAAGGGAACGGAGGCACTTCCTGTCCTCTACAAGATGAATTACGAGAATACTGACGACATAGATGTTGAAAGGATACTTGCCTGGTGCCTTCTCACCTGCGGCAAGCCCACTCAGGCACAAAATGAATATAAGCGGCTACTCAACCAAGAAAAGCCCAAGACTGAGGATTATCTCAATGCCGGATACTGTTTTTGGATTAACGGAAATCTTCAAAAGGCCATCGAGTCATTCCAACTATTTTTCAAGGGCCATCCTTCAGACCACGCTCAGGATTCATTTAAGGCAGAATTGAATAAAGACAAGGACATATTGATTAATAATGGCATTTCAGAATGCGACATCCAAATGATGGGTGACCTTGTAAAAGAAGGTTCATAAAGTGTAATTCATCACTTTATGAACCTTCTCCCTTTTCCCGAGAAAAGTATTTTCAATTACCTGAATGGCCAAACTGGCGTTTGGGTCTATTGTTATTGGAGGGATTAGAGTTATTCTGATGACCAGAATTGTTGTTCACGCCCGAATTCCTGTTGTTTTGATTGCCTTGTCCATAGCGGCTATTGGAATTGGTGTTGTTGTTGGGAGAACTATTTCCATATCTGCTATTAGAATTATTGCCATTTCCGAAATGCCCGTTGTTGTTGGGACGATGACCCGAATTGGGAGTATTTCCATATGAGCCTTGTCCATGACCTCTTCCGTCAGGGCGATTATAATCACCTGGTTTTCTTCCCGGAGCTGGTGGCGGTGGTACAGTTGGTCTGGAATGAGGAGCAGGTGCATTGAACTGCCGTCCTCTGTAGAAGCTTGAGGCTCCAACATTTCTTCCCCCTCTGAAAGAAGACCATGCTACGGGACGGGAATAATAGAAGAAATGCCTGTCTGTATACCTGCCATAAACAGCAAGACTCCAAGCGCCCCTCACCCAAAGCAGCGGTCTATAAAAATAGTTGGTAGCCATATACATCTCATACTGATATGGACTCAGCACAAACTGCAAGTCAGAATTACGTCTAAGCCAATAAGTACCAAATAGTTCTGTTCGGATATTGACATTTAACATATAATCAAGATTAATCTCATAAACAGCTTCCATCTGCTCTCTTGACAGATAAAGCTCATAAGCCATTTTGTCGGTCAAATACAATGCCTCTTGACGAGCCATTTCAAAGCCGAGAGCATCGGCTGAAGACGAGAAAGAAAAGAATGCTATTACAGCAATGATAAAATGTTTCATATAGCTATAGATTTTCGTGATAATTATCATTGCAAAATTAAGAAAAAAATATATAACAACGAAAAACTCATGACAAAAAATCAATTTTAGGAGAAAGACTTGTAGATGAACAATAAAATGAGTATATTTGCTCACAAAAGAGAACTACCATCTATCAACATCAAAAAAACACAAGAATCATGGAAATAGGAGAAAGGGCACCAGAGATATTGGGCAAAGATGCCAATGGCCAGGAGATTCGCCTTAGTGATTTCAAGGGTAAGAAATTAGTCTTATATTTTTATCCCAAGGATATGACATCAGGTTGTACTGCGGAAGCTTGCAATCTTCGCGACAACATGGACCTGTTGCAGGAGAACGGCTATGCGGTTGTGGGTGCGAGTGTAGACGATGCCAAATCACACCAAAAATTCATTGCCAAGCATGAACTGCCATTTCCACTTATCGCAGATACGGACAAGACACTGGTCGAAGCCTTTGGTGTATGGGGTGAGAAGAGCATGTATGGCCGGAAGTATTTTGGTACATTCAGAACCACTTTTATCATCAATGAAGACGGAATAGTGGAACGCATCATTGGCCCAAAGAAAATAAAGACCAAGGACCATGCCCGTCAAATACTCGAAGCGTAATGGCATCACAAGTAGAAATCACGTTATCCCCTCGTCGTCGGGGTTGCCATCTAATTACGAGTGAGATTACCCGTCAACTACCTCCATTGCCCAAAAGTGGTATTCTCCACCTTTTTGTGAAACACACAAGTTGTGGGCTCTGCATCAACGAAAACGCAGACCCAGACGTCCGTCTCGACCTGTCGAACATCCTCGACCATATAGTACCTGAAGGAGAACAGTATTATCTCCACACCCTCGAGGGGAAAGATGACATGCCCGCCCATGCAAAATCAACTATGGTGGGTGTGAGCATAACCATTCCCATCACAGGTGGCCGTTTGAATTTGGGCACTTGGCAAGGAATTTATCTTTGCGAATTCCGGGATTATGGTGGCAGCCGAAAAATTGTTGCTACCGTAATGGAATAGAAGATATCTTTGAAGCACATAACTAACGAGAAAGACACGCATTTACTATGATTAACAGAGAACTATTACATCCAGAGAGCATTGTTGTCATTGGTGGCAGCAACAACATCCATAAACCTGGCGGTGCTATTGTCCGTAACCTGATCAATGGTGGATACAAGGGAACATTACGGATTGTCAACCCCAAAGAAGATGAAGTCCAGGGCATCAAGGTGTTCCATGATGCGAAAGAACTTCCTCCGACAGAATTGGCCATCATCGTCATCCCCGCCCGTTTTTGTCCGGCAACGGTTGAGCAGTTAGCTTCAGAAAAGGGAGTTCGCGCCTTCATTATCATTTCCGCAGGTTTTGGTGAGGAAACCCCTGCCGGTGCGAAACTGGAACAACAGATACTGAAGACATGTGAACGCTATGGAGCAGCCCTGATAGGTCCCAACTGCATTGGTTTGTTAAACTCATGGCATCACAGTGTGTTTACGAAACCTATCCCCCATCTGAATCCACAGGGAGTGGATTTCATTTCCGGCTCAGGAGCCACAGCCGTTTTCATCCTTGAGTCCGCCGTCATCAAAGGTTTGCAATTCAATTCCGTATGGAGTATCGGCAATGGTAAGCAAATCGGCATTGAGGACGTGCTTCAATATATGGATGAAAACTTTGATGCCCAGAAAGACTCCAAGGTCAAGTTGCTATATATAGAAAACATCAGCAATCCCGACAAATTACTCTTTCATGCAGCATCATTGATCCGCAAGGGTTGCCGCATAGCTGCTATCAAAGCGGGCAGTTCAGAAAGCGGAAGCCGTGCCGCCTCATCCCATACAGGAGCTATAGCCAGTAGTGACTCCGCCGTTGAAGCCCTTTTCCGCAAGGCAGGTATCGTCAGATGTTTTTCCCGTGAAGAATTGACGACGGTAGGTTGTATTTTCACCCTTCCTCCCATCAAGGGAAAGAATTTTGCCATCGTCACCCATGCTGGAGGTCCAGGTGTGATGTTGACCGACGCTCTTTCCAAGGGTGGTCTGTCCGTTCCTCCGATAGACCCTGAGGCAGGTGAGGAATTGAAATCCAAACTCTTTCCCGGTGCATCAGTCATGAATCCGATAGACATTCTTGCTACCGGTACCCCAGAGCAATTGGGAACAGCCATAGACTATTGCGAAAATCACTTCGACAACATAGATGCCATCATGGTGATTTTCGGAACCCCTGGCCTTGTTCAATTATATGAGACGTATGATGTGCTACATCAGAAGATATTGGAATGCAAGAAACCTGTCTTCCCCATTCTCCCCAGCCTTCACACTGCGGGTCCCGAGGTTGAGGAATTTTTGAAAAAAGGTCATGTCAATTTCAGTGATGAGGTGACCTTAGCCACAGCACTTACTCAAGTGATGCGTACTCCCCCACCAGCACCCCCAGAGATTGAATTGTTTGGTGTGGATGTCCCCCGGATACGTGACATCATATCCAACATCAAGGAAAGCGGATACATCACTCCAGATTTGGTTCACGACTTGCTTTCATGCGCCCGAATCCCCATGGTACC
>CACXDY010000031.1 GCA_902766505.1 uncultured Prevotellaceae bacterium | reverse complement strand
ATTTGTTGTGCCCATGCGCAAGAAACAGGTCAAGAACAAGAGGACAAAGCCTTAAACTGGTATGCCGACCATGCTGAAGGGGTCATCACGCGGTTTGAGGGACTCAGACATGACAAAAGCCAGTTACCTCAGAAATTTACCGTTTTCCCAGACAATCGCGCAGGTAAAGTTGGCTCTGCACTGGCCGTATCGACATGGAACGAACAGTTGATCATCCTGTATTTGCCTGATGGAAACAGCCTGAAAACGTCGATAATTAAGAAAAATGATTTACCTGAGGAGATTTTTTGGCATAATATAGATGATTTGGGACTGTATATCACCCCAAGCAGTGACATCACTCTCTCCGAGCGCCCCATGCCGGTGAGAAGTGTGGATAAAGCAAAGAATGTTTTCAAGGTCAATATTGATTATGAGGATGGACTTAATCCCAAGGACTATAAGCAGATGATTTTCAAAATCCACCAAAACGGGGTGAGGTTGATCTCTCAAGACAGAAATCAGATGAAAGACGAGGAAGGCAATGTGTTCCTGGATGAGATGGAATATGTGTACAAACTCAATACCCCCTCGATAGTCTCAAAAATGTTCCGTGGTTATGAGGATGGAGAGGCTTGTCCCTGGGTGGTCAAGAATAGTTTCTTCAATCACCACAAACTCCTGCAGTATAGCAGATGGAAAGATGGTGAACCCATCAAGAAAGCCAGCCAGGTAGTGAAGCGGATGATCAGTTCTTTCTATGGTGGCAGACCTGTCAAGGATACACAGTGGATGGCAACTACGGAAAATGGCGAACGGTCGTTCTATTGTGTACAGTTTGAGCACCAGGGAGCCGATGCTTTGGCTGCTGTCGTTTGTGTCAACTCGGAAGGTGTGACGTCCTCATGGGAGTTCCACGGCGATGTAGACCCCAAAACCTACCAGGAAGGCCAATCTATCTGGTTTGTTGACGATGAGGGAGATTTCTTGCCTCACATGCCTGAGATTCACGGTATCGTGGAAACCGACAAGGGTCTGGAATTCTATATGAGGGTGTATGGCGGCGAGAGCGTACAATATTTTATATGTCGCGAAGTGGGTCCCGTTTGGCTCTGTCTGAAAAATGATTACTGGATTTACGTGATGTAATATTAAGACTATTTCTATTATTAGAATAAGGATATAGTACAACCATTTATTCACTTTATTGTTTAACAAAAAAAGTAAAATTATGAAAAAAGTATTGTTTGGTATGATTGCTGTTGCCTTGTGCATCGGTTTGAACTCTTGTAAGAAAGAAGCTGCTGCTACTCCAGAGGGTGAGGGCACAGAGCAAGTTGCACAGGCTCCAGAGGAGGCTCCTGCTGCTTCCCTTTCTGACATCGTAGAGAAAGCTAAGGCTGAGGGTGCTAATTGGAGTGCTGATGAGTGGAAAGAGCAAACCAAGAATGCTTTGCTGGCTTTCAAGCCATATGCTGTTGCCTTCAATGAGGTTATGAAGAAAGTCATGAGCGGTGACAACAGTGCTTTGGAAGAAGGAAAGAAATTGGAAACAGATTATCCAAATTTTTCTGAACTGATGAATTCTTTCGTGGAACTTGCAGGTAATTCGGAGAACGGCAAAGCTTGTGTTGATGAAGCTGAATTGGCTAAGATGATGGAGGAATTAGGCGTTCCCGCTATTGATGACTAAACAGATAAAAAAAACATCATAAATTAGGCGTGCCCGTCAGGCACGCCTTTTTCATTTGCTTAATTCTGTCCCAAAACGCCCAAAATGCCGCTCCAAAGGCTGAGAGTGTGTACAAAGTAGACAATCCTCTCATTTAGGATTGATGGATGTAAAGTCTGAGAGTAGCGGCTCCCCTCCCATTCTTGAAGTTTCCTCAATGGCTCCCTCCCATTCGCTTGCGAAGGGGTGGGGAGCCCATGGCGCGGCATTTTGGATAGAATACACACGAAAAGAGAGTGTGCCATTCATTTTTGACACACTCTCACCGGGAGATGAACTCCCTATCATTCTCATAGATAATTTCTACAGACCAGTCGGCGTTATTTCACTACGAAGTTCAAGGTCTGCAAGTCCTTGTCGAGTGATGAACTTCCGTAAAGTATCTGGTAACGGCCGGAACGGGTGGACAATTCGTCGATGCTGGGGTCATAATATTCGAAGGCCTCACCATCGAGGGTGATGACGGCTTTGGCTGTCTGTCCGGGTTGCAGCGTCAGTTTCTGGAAACCACGGAGCGACTTGATGGGTGCCTCGGGATAATCCAGTGCCTTGACATACACCTGCACGGTTTCTGCTCCCTCACGGTTTCCGGTGTTGGTGACGGGTACGGTAATCGTCACTGTCTGGTTGGCCTTCATCTTCTTGCGCGAAAGTTTGCCCTTGCCGTAAGCAAATGTGGTGTACGATTTTCCATAGCCGAAAGCATAGAGCGGAGTACCGCGGAAATAGCGGTAGGTGCGGTTTTCCATGCTGTAGTCCAGGAAGTCTGGCAGGTCTTTGTTCGAGGCATAGAAGGTGACAGGCAGTTTGCCGCTGGGGTTGTAGTCGCCGAAGATGACATCGGCAAGGGCTTTGGCTCCTCCCTGACCGGGATACCATGCCTGGAGCAGGGCATTGTATTGACCCTGAAGGCTGCCGAAGGCAATGGCCGAACCCGAGCAGTTGACGAAAACGACGGGGCGACCTGTCTCATGCATGGCTTTCACCAGACGCTGCTGAACGACGGGCAGTTCGATGTCGGCCTTGTCGCCGCCCTCACCCTCGAGTCGTGCGGAGATACCACCGATGATGATGATGGCGTCGGCATTCTTTACCTCGTTGGCCAAGTCGGAGAACTCGGCGAGGTTGCGCTCGCACAACTCTCCACGCAGCATGGCGAACGGACTG
This sequence comes from uncultured Prevotellaceae bacterium, assembly GCA_902766505.1. Classification (GTDB taxonomy): domain Bacteria; phylum Bacteroidota; class Bacteroidia; order Bacteroidales; family Bacteroidaceae; genus Prevotella. Next base: position 973 of record CACXDY010000031.1, on the reverse strand, counting down.
GCACCGCGACGGTATTCTATCTCGATATCATAGGTCTCACCGGCTTTCACGGGGAAGGACTTGTATTCCACCCGTCGGCCGAAGAAACCACGGCGCTGCTGACCGCCTTTGGCTTCCTCTACCACCTCGCCGTTGACTTTCAGGATGTAGCCGTTGTCGCTCGAGATATTGTATTTCATGTCACCCGTGAAAGTGGATTTGTACTGGCCCTTGGCACGTACCGACAGACTGTCGGTGTTGATACCCTCTACACCCTGGGCAAATCCCCATGCACCAAAAGTGGAGAAATTCATTTCATTAAAATATTTGGTGGCAGCGGGTTCGCCTTCCAGATTCTTGTTGTTGAAGAACTCCACATACAAGCCCTTGCCATCGTTGAGGTCGGGCAGGTGATGGATGGTGTTGTACTCGTCGGTCAACTCACAGGCCTTGTGGTAGATGACCTTGGCATTGGGAACGGCATTGCGGATGCCCTCAAGCAGGGAATGCTGGTGCTCTTTGGTGGGTGTGCCGCCATAGTTGCCGTTGAGCAGTTCGATGTCATCGGCATTGGGACCTACCACAGCGATGGTCTTCACATTCTTGGAGAGGGGCAGGGTGCCGTCGTTGCTCAGCAACACCATCGACTCACGGGCGGCTTGCGTGGCCAGTTCATTGTTGCTCTCGCTGCTGATGACCTCCGGACCGAGGTTGGCCCATGGCAGTTTGTCGGCAGGGTCGAACATACCTAATTCAAAACGTCCGTAAAGGGTCTTGCGCAGATGGTCGTCGAGGGTGCTCTCCTTAATCAGTCCCTTGGCAAGGGCCTCGGTGAGCACCATGAACACCTTGCCGCATTCCAGGTCGGTACCGTTGAGTACAGCATCGACAGAGGCGCTGAGTGGGCCGTCGTGTGTCTCGTGCTGTCCTTTATTATAAAAATTGTTGATAGCATCGCAGTCAGTGAGTACAATAGCATCGTAGCCCCACTTGT
>CACXDY010000030.1 GCA_902766505.1 uncultured Prevotellaceae bacterium | reverse complement strand
GTTGCAGGACTATGGCATCAATGCCGAGGTGACCGCTACAAGGCGTGTCGCTTTCCAACGTTATACCTATCCCAAGTCGGAAGAGAGCCGAATTCTCTTCGATATAGGCAACCGTTCGGGTGAGAGCGGCGCTGTGAAGGACGCTCACGTGAAAATCTGTGAGGATGGTAAGACCATTGAGGGGTATGTGATTACACTGCCCGAATACGTCAAGAAGTACCAACCCGGCGCTCAGGTGCCTATTTATTTCTCTGCCGTTGTCGATAAGAAAATCACGGCCGTTGGTGCTTTCAACGGCGAGGTGGTCCACGAGGGTGAAAAAGAAGCAAACGGACCAGGGGCGGGTGTCTATGTTTCCTTTCCGACCGAAGAGGGCGAGAAGGTGACAGTAGCCGTGGGCATCTCCTACACTTCTGTCGAGAATGCCCGCCTGAACCGTGAGACTGAGGCGAAGGGTATGACTTTTGATGAGGCTCGGAAACTTAATGAGGCTGCTTGGCAGGAGATGTTGGGACGCATTGATGTCAGGTTCGCTAAAGATGATGATATGAAGAAATTCTATACAGGTCTTTATCATGCTATACTGGGACGTGGTATTTGCAGCGATGTCAACGGTGCCTATCCCCGTCATGACGGCGGTGTTGGTCAACTGCCCATGCACGACGGTCAACCCGTACATAATATGTATAATACGGATGCATTTTGGGGAGGACAGTGGAATTTGGGACAGTTGTGGATACTGGCTTATCCCGAATACACCTCGGATTATATCAGTCCCCACCTACAGGTCTTCAAGGATGCCGGTTGGATGGGTGACGGCTTGGCTAACAGCAGGTATGTGTCGGGAGTGGGAACCAATCAACTTCCGCTCCTCATCAATGCAGCCTACCAGTGCGGTATTCGTGACTTTGATGTCGAACTGGCTTACGAGGCTTGCCGAAAGAACGAATTGGACGGTGACAACCGCCCGTTTGGAGCTGGTAAATCGGACACCAAGGAGTTTGTAAAATATGGGTATGTGCCTCATGTGGAAAATGCCAACGGACCAGACGAGAAATTCCGCTTCTCTGCTTCTCACACGTTGGAGTACGCCTTCACCTCATGGGCAACTGCTCAACTGGCCAAGGCGCTTGGGAAGCCTGAGTACAATCAGTTGATGAGTCTTTCTAAAGGTTGGGAACGTATATACGATGATAAGTATTGATGGTTAAATTCTCGGATGATTCCTTAAATTGAAAGGGCTATGCAGAATCCGAGACTGCCGAAGACGTAAATGTCGGAGAGAAAAAAAGTCGGTTGCTATTTGCAAAAGTAGTACAAATTAGTTATATTTGCATCTACAAAAGAATTTCAGCGAGATGGTGGATAAGATGGCTGATAACCTCGATGTCCCCCATAAAAATCAGATTTGATGATATTTTTTTATCACTACGCAAAAACGTTGCGTAGGTGCTTTCTACCTTTGCAACCAGATAAATGAAAAAAGTGATGTTTGAATGATTGAAACAGGGTGGTGATTGCCGTAACGAGGGGTTACTTCGATCTAAATCCGCAAATGGTGCAGAACCTTGGGTTCTGATACCGATGTTTGGGGTTCCCAAAAGTCTCCTTGTGCCTGTAGCATCCCACCTTTTAAAAGATATAGTGAGTGCCGTAGGAGAGGATTGCTTCGCATTGGTTAGAACGTCGAATTACGGATTCGAATGTTGTGGGTCCGACTCCCACCACCAGTTCGCTGGTGTAGTTCAAATAACCTCTTCGTTTGTCGCCTCACTAACCATAAGCAAGTGCCGTAGATGAGACTTACTTCGCACGTAACGTCGAGTGTCGCAGGTTCGATTCCTGCCATGGAAGCGATTCCATGTAGCTCAGTTGGTAGAGCATCGGAAAAAAGTGTCTTTTCGCCTGTCGCCTTGCTTTACACTAAATAAGGATGCCGGATACCCCGAAATGCAATCTAAGGGAAGCCTGAAATGCCCGGGAGAAGTCAGTCCTCAAGTTACGGTGGAAAACATTGGTTCTCCTTACAGGCCTTGGCTTCGTGTAATCAACGGCCTGAAAGGCCCAAAAGATGTCAGCCCAGGGCAACGCCCTGGGGAAGGGTGAATGATAAAAAAGCGCCCTGAAAGGGCAAAAGACAATTCTGAAGTCTTGTGCAAAACTTGAATTAATTAGAAACAAAGATGAACTGGAATTCGAAATTGAAAGAACAAATGACCGTGATGAATCACGAGGGAGCCAAGGCATACGCCATGACCCCCGAAATGGAGTTGTACACCGCCGTGGTGACAGCGTCTTTGAGCGACTTGTTCTACGAAAAACCTGACAAGCGCATTGGCCGCATAGCAGCTGATGTGCGCAAGGTCTCGCCAGAGTTCGTCGCACGCCTCGCTGTCTATGCCCGCACCCAGATGCATCTCCGCAGCATTCCCTTGCTGTTGCTTGTGGAACTGGCTAAGGTGCATAATGGTTATGATCTCGTAGCCCGCGCCGTGGAGAAAACCGTTTTGCGTGCCGACGAAATCATGGAACTGCTGATGTGCTATCAATGGCGCAATCACACTAAAGACTCACGTAAGAAACTCGGCCGCCTTTCACGCCAGATACAAAACGGCCTGCAGCGAGCGTTCAATCACTTCGACGAGTATCAGTTCGCTAAATACAACCGTGATAATCTCGAGGTGAAACTCCGCGACGCACTCTTTCTTGTCCACCCCAAGGCCAAGGATGAACAGCAACAGGCTTTATTCGACAAGATAGTGAACCGCCAGTTGGAGACTCCTTATACCTGGGAAACGGAGTTGTCGGCACTCGGACAACAAAAATTCGCTTCTGAGGAGGAAAAAACGGCGGCTTTCCGCCAAAAATGGGAGGAACTCATCCGAAGCGGCAAACTGGGATACATGGCCATGATGCGCAATCTCCGCAATATGCTTCAGGCTGACGTGTCGTTCGCTGACTTGCAGATTGTCTGCGACCGTCTCTCCGATGCCATTCAGGTGGCTGATTCGAAACAATTGCCCTTCCGTTATCTCTCGGCTTTCCGTGAGGTGGAGAAGGTCAACAGCACCGGCACCTCGGCGCTGATGACCGCTTTGGAGACAGCTGTGCGCCATTCTGCTGCCAATATTGAAGGATTCGATGACAACACCCGTGTACTCATCGCCTCGGATGTTAGCGGTTCGATGTATAGTTCTGTCAGCGCAAAGAGCACTGTGCGCATGTTCGACATCGGCCTGCTGCTCTCCATGCTGTTGAAGAGCCGCTGCAAGCAGGTCATCACCGGTATCTTTGGGGATTCATGGAGTGTGACCAACATGCCCTCCGACAACATCTTGATGGCGACACGCCAACTCGAAAGTTTGGCCAATATGGTGGGTTACAACACCAATGGCTACAAGGTCATTGACTGGCTCATTGAGCAAAACCAGGTGATGGACAAGGTGATGATGTTCACCGATATGCAGATGTGGGACAGCACTGGCAGCAATGCCTCTTTCGAGAAATCATGGAGGAAATACAAACAACTCGCACCTCAGGCAAAACTCTATTTGTTCGACCTCTGTGGATACGGCCATATGCCCTTGCGCCTTGTCGAACCCGACGTTTATCTGGTGGCAGGATGGAGCGACCGCATATTCGATGTACTCTCTGCCATCGATAGGGGAGCAGATGCTCTCAGTGTCATCAACAGCATAGAGGTGTAAAATTCGTATGACAACCGGTCAGTCCTTATCATGCTTTTGATAAAAAATACCATACACCAACATCAGGTATTCTGGTATCAGACCGTCTTGGCTCCATTTTATCTCTATACCCAGCAATTCCTTGGCGGTTTTGTCCACGTCAAAGCCAAATGCTTCCAAAGAAGGCCGCACCTTGTCAGGGTGGCGGCAGGGCATGCCTTCTAATCTGGCGCACGGGGTGTTGCCGCAATAAGGGCAGGTGCCAACAAAGCCAAGGCCTAAACCGTCAAGGGCTTTCTCTTCCTCTAACAACTCCTTGTTGAGTTTGCTGATTTCTGGCTCCATCAGTTGATTAGCCGTGTCAAGGGGTAAACTCTTGTCCTTGGGAATGATTTTTACGCCATAAATGCGGACCTTCTGGTAATCATTGACGGCAGCCAGGACATCGTCATGGAAGGGAGGACATCCATAGCGATGTCCGTAGTTCTTGCATTGTTGGCAGAGTTTCTTGAAATACGACACTCGACGAAATCCCTCGATATAGGCTTTCGCGTCTGTTTCAGCCGTATATCTCTCTGTGGTATAGTCTATAGGATTTCCTTCTTTTGTCATTTCGGTTGCCATTTGTTGCCCCATCTGCTTTTTTCCTACAAAAATACTAATAAATTGCAGACGGCACAATGAAGTGAATGAAAAGTAGGTTGTAATTTGAAATGATGGACAAAATCAACAAGAAGTATCCGTAAAACCGGTATTCGGTTTCGCAATGTCTGCTAAGCTTGATGGGCTATCGGCTTTTGAAAACGATACTCCCTATGCGAAAACCGAATACCGGTCAAAATAAAGCGATTTCCTTTAGTTCAGACGGAATGTGATGGGCAATGTGAATTTCACGCGTACGGCCTTTCCTTCCTGCATTCCTGGAATCCATTTGGGCATGGCACCGACAACCCGGACCGCTTCAGCTTCAAGGTACTCGTTGACGTTATTGATTACATGGGCATTGGTGATGCTGCCATCTTTCTCTATGATGAAGTTGACCAGTACTCTTCCCTGAACACCTACTTTATAGGCTTCTTCCGGATAGTGCACATTTTCAGAGAGAAATGTCATCATTGCTGCCATGCCGCCGGGATATTCGGGTATCTTTTCCACTACATCGAAAACTTTTGAATCGACGGCTTCGGTTTCTATGTCACTTTCAGCAGCAACGATGTCATCTGATGTGTCTGTCGAAGAAGATGGCGTAAACGTTCCCTTCACGACTTCGCGTGCTGCGTTCTTGGTTGTGATGAGGATGACTCCATTCTTTCCTTCCTCACCAAACACCTCGATGGATGCCTTGTCTTTTAGGACATCGATATGGTCGATGGTTTGAGGATCGAGAGCCTGCATTTCTTTCATGCTCGCATGCTTACCGTCGATGACAACAAGGGGATTCTCCAAGTTGCCTTTCATCTCATCGACAACAAATACACCGATGCCTTTGGATGCAGCCGCTGCTGTGTCGGCTTTCACTTCAATAGTTTTGTTACCTACTTTCACCTTCCCGGCTTTACGGCCTTTCTTCACCATTTTCTTTTGTGGCTGCTGATAGACATAGTCGGTGACGGTCTCGGCGTTGAGTGCCAGAAAAGTGCCTAAAATGGGCAGGAGTGCAAGCAGTTTTAACCAACTCTTGCTATTGGGTTTCTTATTGTTAAGCATCATGTTTATGCGGTTTTTGAGGGTACTGTGAGTAATACCGTTGGCTATGGAGTACCCGCCACTGACAACGGCTTTTTGGATAAGTAGATAAAGATACTGACGCATATTGATGCCTTGAGAGAGAACAGCCGCATCGGCCTCGTACTCATGGATGGCACGCAGGTCTTGGCGAAGCATCCATATTGCGGGGTTGAACCATTGCAGTGCTGTGAGCGTATCAACGAGAAGGACGTCAAGCGAGTGCCGCTGGCGTATGTGGGCTCGTTCATGGGCCATGATGGCCGGGTCTTGATGTTCGAAATCTGAATGGTTGAGCACTATGTAGCGCATCCAACTGAAAGGAGAAACCGGCTTGTCGGTAACAGCGATGATGACTCCATCGTCTTGTGGGTGGTGTTCGCTGTGCATGATGAGACGAACTACCTGCACCAATGACCAAACAACATATCCCACAACAGTGAGCACGCCTAAGAAGAACACGGCAACTAATCCCGTCTGCCACCATGACCATGAAGATTCGGCGATTGCCGCCAACGGCCGTTCAACGACTATGTTGGAATCAGGGGGTGGTAAGACGACTGTATGATGGAAAGTGAAGACACAGAGCGGCAATACGAACGAAGCCATAGCCGTTACGAGCAGCACCATGCGGTTGAGGCGGTGAAACGTGTCGCGACTGAGCAGCAGACGATAAAACAGGTAGAATATCGCTATCAGCACTGCAACTTTGAAGTCGTATTTCAGAAATTCCAACATACTATATCTTTCGGGTTTAAGATTTCTCTATTTGCTCAATCAACTCTTTCAGTTCCTCTAAAGATATTTTTTCGTCCTTTACAAAACTGCTGACTGCATCCAGATACGAGTTGTCAAAATAACTCTTGATGACTCCTGCCAGACTTGAGCGTCCGTATTCCTTTTCCGTTACGGTCGGGTAATATTGATAGGAAGTGCCAAACTGCTTGTGGCCGAGCATACCCTTTTTCTCCAGAATACGCACCGTAGTGGAAAGTGTATTGAAATGTGGACGTGGTTCGTCATAGTATTCCAACAGTTCTTTGACGAACATTGGCCCATGCTCCCAATACAGGTCCATGATTTCCTTTTCTTTACGAGTCAGTTTTTTCATTGTTCGTTTTCTTTTAATTTCACATCCATCGAATGTGTCAGTATCTTATCCAACCACAAAGTAACTATAAAATTTAGTTGATTAGAACTAAAACCTTTAGTTTTTAAGAATTGTTAAGGAAAAAAAGACGTATTTTTTAGTTGTTCACACATGCCTTCCCATTTTTCCCCGACATCCAGGCACTCTGGCAGTCGTTCATCCATTTCTTTCAAACCAACAAGGAATTGATGCTAATCTTTATGCAGTTGATTTTCGAATAGCTCCATATCATGGATATTGACGTATGAGTGCAAATATACTAAAAATTCCCGAGGCATAAATAATGATGCCTTGGGAATTGTGATGGGTTTGTCATATTTAGAAGGTTGGGACTTAAGTTTCAATGTGTCCTACCCCTTAATCACAGCCACGGGGAGCAGTCGGGTCTTTACCTTGACCAGGTCGGACTCATTGGCGATGACCGTTTCGATGTCCTTGTAGGCACCCGATGCCTCCTGCATGTCCTCCTGACTGCGGATGGCATGAACGATGCCCTTGGCTTCGAGTTGTGCCACCTCGGCTGCCATGTCCAGGGTCTTGATGGCTGCTGTGCGCGAAAGCACACGACCGGCACCATGCGAACAGGAACAGAAGGAGTCGGGGTTGCCAAGACCCTCCACGATATAGGATGCTGTACCTTGTGAACCGGGGATGATGCCGATGACGCCTTCACGGGCAAGTGTGGCTCCCTTGCGGTGAACGATGACATTCTTCCCGAAGTGGTTCTCCCATGCAGCATAATTGTGTGCGATGTTGATCATCGGTTCGAACTCGATACCGACAAGTGCATCGGCAAGTACCTCCTCGATACGTTCCATCATCAGACGACGGTTGCAGAGGGCGAAGTCGATACAATACTGCATTTCCTTCCAGTACATGTCGAACTCCTTGCTTCCGCGGGCAAGGAACGGCAGTCGGATGTCGGGCGGCACGACTGAATGCCACTGTGCGTTGAGTGTGGCGGCTATCTTGTTGTAGTAGTCACCGACCTGCTTGCCCAGATTGCGCGAGCCTGAGTGAATCATGATCCAGAGAATGTCGTCCTCATCTTTCTGCAACTCGATGAAATGATTGCCACCTCCTAATGTTCCCACCTCCTTGGTGATGGAGTTGATGCGGCGCGTCACTACCTCAAGAGCATCGATGTCGTGGTCTGCGGGCAGGTACTTTTCATCCTGCGCCTCCTTGTGGTGCTCCATTCCCAAAGGGATACGCTTGCGGATACCCCTCATGATTTGCTTGCGCAGTACTTCGGTGGGTATATCGCTTACCCGCCAGTTGGTTTTCACGGCACACATGCCGCAGCCGATGTCCACACCTACGGCATTGGGTATCACGGCATCCACACAAGCCAGCACACCACCGATAGGCATTCCCATGCCGGCGTGTACGTCGGGCATGATGGCCAGGTGATGGAAGAGGAAGGGCAGCGTGGTCAGATTCTCAATCTGGCTCATGGCTGATTCCTCGACGTTGTCCGTCCAAATCTTCACAGGACGGTTGTTAATCATTTTGACTTCCATTGTCTTTTGCTTTAATTGTCATACATCTTTGATAAATGGGTGGTGCCTCGTAGCTCATCTTTCTAAACGTGTCTGGTCGTTTCCAAACCGCGGTGCAAAGATAAAATCATGCTGCGCAGTATTTTTGCGTAGTTGTGCGTGAATTTGAAAAAAACAGCAAAATAACGTGTTTTTATCAGTTCTGCGCAAATAGAATGCGTAGAAAATAGTTATCTTTGCAATTAAAATATAGAAAACAACCCTATTATGCCAGCCAACAAGAATGCGTTGATACGCTACAAAACCATAGACAACTGTCTCCGCAACCGCTACCGCCGGTGGACACTTGACGACCTGGTGGATGCCTGCTCCGATGCTCTCTACGATATGGAGGGCATCCGCAAAGGCGTTTCCGTCCGCACTGTGCAGGGCGACATACAGATGATGCGCTCCGATAAACTTGGGTACAATGCTCCTATCGAAGTCTACGACCATAAGTACTACCGCTATGCGGACAAGGACTATTCCATCATGGATATGCCCATGTCGCAGAATGACTATGAGGTGATGCAGGAGGCGGTCGACATGCTCCGACAGTTGGAGGATTTTGGACAATTCACCGAAATGGCCGATGTGGTGAGCCGTCTTCAAGACAAACTGGCTATCAGCCGCAACAACCGCAAACCCATTATCCATTTCGACAGTGTGCCCGATTTGAAAGGTATCCGCTTGTTGAACCCCCTGTACAACTACATTGCACACAAGCAGACGCTGCGCATCATGTATCAGTCGTTTTCCGCACGTCGTCCCACGGAGTTTATCCTCTGTCCATATCTGCTGAAGGAGTTCCGTAACCGTTGGTTCCTGTTCGGCTGCCGTGCAAAAGACTTGTTGCTCTTCAATCTCGCTCTCGACCGCATCGAGCGTGTCGAACCGATAGACGTGCCCTATCGTGAAAATCCCGATTTCGACTCTGAACATTTCTTCGACGACGTGATAGGGGTGAGCAAGAATATCAAGAACAAACCGAGATGCATCAAGTTTTGGGCAAATTCTGAGCAGAGCAAATATATCAAGACCAAACCGATTCACCGCTCCCAAAAATTGTTGAGTGAGAATCCTGATGACGGCAGCTGCGTCTTCAGGATTGATGTGGTCATCAACTACGAGATGTTTTCGGTCTTCATGTCATACGGGCCTGGCATCCGGATTATCTATCCCCGGAATGCGGTGAAGTATATGCAAGATAGATTGAAGGAAAGCCTTCATCTGTATGAGGAAGACAAACAAGAGTAATTCTTTTTTTCTTAATTTTGCACAATTAAAAACAGTGATTATGAAAGTAAAAATACAGACTATGTTGGGCGATATAGTGGTTCGCCTGTATGACGAGACCCCTCTTCATCGTGACAATTTCGTGAAACTGGTGAAGGAGGGCTATTACGATGGAACATTGTTCCACAGGGTTATCAAGGACTTCATGATACAGGGTGGTGACCCCGACTCCAAGGGCGCTCCCGCAGGAAAAATGCTGGGGGCTGGTGGACCAGGATACACCATCGAGGCAGAAATCAAGGACAACCTGTTCCATAAGCGTGGAGCATTGGCCGCAGCAAGACAGGGCGACCAGGTAAATCCCGAGCGAAGGAGCAGTGGTTCACAGTTCTATATTACTTGGGGACAGGTGTACAGTGAGGGTCAACTGCGGCAGTTCTCCAAACAGCTGCGGATGCAGCGTGTACAGGATGCCTTCAACGCTCTTGCTGCCGAACATCGCTCAGAAATTATTCAGATGCGTAAAGACCGCGACCGCACAGGACTTCAGGAGTTGCAGGACCGCTTGGTTGCCGAAGCCGAGAAACGTGTAGGCAGTACCGGCCTTTCCGATGAGCAAATCCAAGTTTATTCCACAGTTGGCGGTACACCCCATCTTGACGGACAATATACCGTATTTGGAGAGGTGGAGGAAGGCCTCGACGTCGTGGAGATGATTCAAGGCACCGCCACGGGACGTGGTGACCGGCCTGTTGATGACATTGAAATGAGAGTCTCGGTGATGGAGTGACATATTGGTACAGACCACTTGCTCTATCAAAAACATTCGCTACCTTGGCATCGAAAACCCCTTTTATTACTTTTAATATGAGGAAAAACATCATAATAATCTTGCTGTTGACGGCATCCCTGTCATTGCATGCACAAAAATTCCAGCAGGAGTTTGGCAATCCGCGCAAAGCGTTTGTGGAAACCGTCGCCACACCCAACCATGCTGACAGTTATTACCATCGAGGCCAGTCGGCCACACTGCGCATTGTTGCCCGTGAGGGTGGGGTGCCTTTGGAAGGTACCACCCTGCGGTATAAAGTGGGTCCGGAGATGTGGTTGCCCGAGCAGTGGGATTCTACTCGTTTCGTCGGAGGAGAGGCATTGGTACACATGGGTACGATGATGCAGCCAGGATTCCTTGCCTGCCAGTATGAGTTCAAAACCTCTGACGGCAAGACAACGAAAGACTTGGTGAAGTTGGCTTTCGACCCTGAACAAATCAAGACTCTGACTACGTTGCCCCAGGATTTCAAGCAGTTTTGGCAAAAAGCATTGAAAGAGGCACGTAAGGTGCCTTTCGAACCAGAGTTCCAAGACATTCCCGATGCCACTGACGACCTGTTCGTCACACGTCTCGTTCGTTTGCGTGTGGGCAAGGAGAAGTGGATGCAGGGCTATCTGACCATTCCCCGCAAAGGCGGTCCCTTCCCCGTGGTACTCTGCCCGCCGGGTGCCGGCAGTCAGAAAATCTATCCTTCGGATTATTTCCCCAAACAGGGATGTATCTATATGAAGATTGAGATACACGACAACGACCAGTTGATGGATGACACGGACTACAATGAGATGCGGCAGAAAAAGTGCGACGGCTATATGCGCCGTGGCATGGCCTCACGCGACACGTATTATTATAAGGATGTATATGTCGGTTGTGCCCGTGCCCTTGACTTCCTTTGCTCCCTGCCTGAATGGGATGGCAAAAACGCCATTGTCACCGGCGGTTCGCAAGGAGGGGCTTTGACCATCATCACTGCCGCGCTCAACGAGAAAGCTACAGTCTGTGCTCCTTTCTATCCCGCATTGTGCGAC
>CACXDY010000029.1 GCA_902766505.1 uncultured Prevotellaceae bacterium | reverse complement strand
ACATCGACGATTATGCTGCCAGTATGGAGGAGTCGCTGGGTATCATCCGAAAACTGTGCAACGGGACACAAATCCATATGGAGCAGGGGCAGCGCATAGCTGTACTTGTGGCAATGCATACCGAAGTCGCCGGATGCCGTGAGTCGGGCAAGAAAACCACCACGCTCGAAGCCATCGACTCGCTTCAGAAACGCAGCCGTTATATGGGTGATATCGAGTGGCATGTTGAGTTTGCCAAGATTATGGCTGGAGCCCCTGCCGTTCCCAAGAATGCTGTTCCCATTCCTGTCCTTGAAGAAGCCAAGCAGAAAACGGCCGACCTGTGGCGAAGCCAGGAGGTGTATGACCTTCAGAAAGCGTATATTCAGACCATCTTCCGACTGGCCAAGGAATGGAACGAGCAGTATACCCTGTACAAGCTCAACAAACGGGTCGTCGACTTCAGCGACATCGAGCATTACATGTACAAGCTGCTACAGGACAAGGAGGTGGCAGCCGAGATAGGCCGCACCTATACACACTTGTTCGTGGATGAATTCCAGGATTGCTCGCCTGTTCAGGTAAAGATATTCATGGCTCTGGCCGATGTGGTGAAGAAGAGCTTCTGGGTAGGAGACACCAAGCAGGCCATCTATGGATTCCGTGGCAGTGACACCGACCTCACCAAGGCGGTGGCTGATGCCATTGCCATGAATATGGCTGATGATGGATGCAAGTCAGAGACGCTTGGGATGAGCTGGCGAAGCGTACCTAGCTTGGTAAAGGCATTCAATAAGACTTTCATTGATATTTTCAGCCATGTCGACTTAGCGGTGCAGGTTTCGCTTGAGTCAGCTATGGAGCGGTATCCAGAAAAGTTCGACATACGGCTCGAGGATAGGGCAAAGCATCCTTTGCGTTATTTGAATATAACCGAGAGGAGAAGTCCAAGGTCATCAAAACTCAGGGTCAAGGACATCGCCCAATACATCAAGGATGTCATAGAGAAAGAGAATGTTGCCCCTTCCGACATTGCTGTTCTGGGAAGGGCAGGCTTCGACCTTGATGACGTGCAGCAGGAACTGAACGGTCTCGGTGTCCCTTGCGACCGTGAGACATCATTGAACAAGGAGAGCAAGGCATGTCAACTGATGCTGGCCCTGACAACACTCACGGTGAACCCTCAGGACGATTTGGCCAAAGCGGTGATAGCCTATTTCACACAGGACAACATGGGGGTAGGGGCCATTATTGATTCCAAATTGGAGTACAACAGCCAACCTAAAGAAGAGAGGAAGCCCTGGCTCGGACATACTGACATGGTCGCTCGGGTGAATGCCTTGCGGCCAAGGGTGATGTATCAAGGTATCGGTGCGCTGATGGAAACGCTTGCCGTGGAGCTTGATGTGAAGAACGTCATGGAACGTTGGGATATTCCCATCGAGAAGTCCATGGCCGATGTCAAGGCGCTCATCTTGGCAGCCAAGCAATATGAGGACCGAAGCAGCGAACTGGCTCAACCCGCAACACCATCAGGCTTTTCCGCCTTCCTTGATGAAAATGACATCAAGTTGCCGAAAACTGGCAAGGGTGTCCAACTGTTGACATACCATGGGGCAAAAGGACTGGAATGGAAGTATGTGTTCTTGCTCATGGACGAGACGTTGGAGCCCAAGGATATATTGAAACGCGAATTCTACGGCATTCATCATTTCCATCCCGAGAGGCCGTCGGCCGAGAATCTCTATCCGAAAATGAGCATCCGAATGCTGCCATGGATATTTGGCTCACAAAACAGCAATGTGCCCGACAGCATAGCGCAGTTGCTGTATGCGTCATCCGATTTTAACAACCTGAGTCAGCAATGCCTGAAAGAGAGCGCACGACTGTTATATGTCGGAATGACACGTGCGGCAGAAGTGCTGGTGCTCGTGCCATGGTTTGCAAATAAGAAATTTGACTGGTTCATCCGTTCTGGCCTTCCTGGTGCTGGCAATATCGACAGTGGTGATGTGCTTGGAATCGGGGTGACATTTGATGTGGTGAAGGCGGATGTTTCCGAGGAAGATGATGAGAACATGACGCCAGTGCCAGAACCGGAAACATGCCATATTCTTGACTATCATTCCGACAGTCATTCAGATGCTGCATTGCGCACAATAGCGCCGAGCGGTCAGAAGGGAAAGGCCAAAGAAGTGAATGTGGTGTATCGAAGTGAGCAGCACATCACCATCAATTCGGGCAAACTCCATGGCCGCAATTATGCTGAGGTTGGCGACTGCATACACAATGTATATGCTGCCATAGAGCAGTTAGACCACTCAGAGGTAGAGCAACTTGTCCGTTCGCATGGTATGGATGATGTCTTACCGAAATCGGATGAGATAATCAGGGCATGGCAAAACCTCCAGTCATTCCTCTTTCAGGAATTCGGAGAGCCGATATCCATGTACCATGAGCGCCCATTCCGCAGTTTGCAGGAAAATGGTTGTGTCGTCATAGGCAGTATAGACTATGTCTATCACACCTCAAAGGGTTCTGTGCTGATCGATTTCAAGACATTCCCCAAGATAGAGGAGGTCACCGACCCAACATCCAGCCACTATGCTGGCTGGTATGCCGGCCAGCTTGATGCATACACCGATGCGCTGGAGGCTGCTGGCGAGAAGGTCATCAAGCGTTACATCTACTATCCCGTCAGCGGAATGCTTTGCGAGATTGGACGGTCGGCAGATGGTGTGGATACCAAAGAAGACGGAACGATGCGTGACGAAAGAAAAAGCAGGGAAGTCGGCGAAAAGGGAAAAAGTCTGATCATCCTTGACGAAAAGAACTGTGTTGATATAAATGTGTCAGCCGAGGGGTTTGACGAAACCTGCAAAGGCGAGAATCACTTGGTAAGCGTTGATGTCAATGAGGGTACCTACGAAAGTGTGTTGGAGAATTTTGATGGACATCTCATCCTTTGTTGCGACGAAATGCCAAACCTGTTCTACAGCTGCTATTTCTGGAATGGGGGTGTGTTTCCTTACGTGGTGAAAAAAGACCTTCAGTATGTCAAAATGCTTAGCAATGGTCGTGAGATTGTTCTCCGCATTAAAGACCATACTGAAACGGTGAAACAGCGGTATGTCATCGTAAATAACGAATGTCTTGAACCCGATGACAATGGTGATGCCTGCGAATGGACCATTCATTTCGAAGTGGAGAAATGCCCGGATACAATGTTTAGGTGCCTTAATTCATCCGGACAGCCTCAAAAGACTTACCTCCTTCGTTGGAATCCGGCCATCAGCAGCTTCCGACAGGATGACTACCTTGAAGCCTCCACTGAATACCCCGAGGGATTTGGCATGAACTGGAGCGTTTATGAGTGGGAAGAGGCGCACGAAGGCGACCGCTTTTTCATGCTAAGGACTGGTGACGACAAGGCGGGAATCGTTTTCCGAGGCATCTTCACCAGTGAGCCTTATCCAGGTGAAGACTGGGCGGGCAAAGGCAAGCAACGTTATTATTTGGATATCGACTGCTTTGGCTGTGTGCCTGCCGACCAAACGCCATGCCTTGATGTCGAGATGCTCGAAAATGCCATCCCCGACATCGATTGGCGACGTGGCCACTCAGGTCAACTGCTTTCCGATATGGATGCTGCAAAGTTAGACGAATTATGGAATGAGCCAAATAGGTAAAGGACAAATAAAGGTTTTCGCCCCATACCGGCAGTGATGTCAGTATGGGGCTTTCTTGGTGTATGGATATCTATAATAATGTAAAATAATAGAAATATGTCTGATTACTTATATGCAGTGAAATTGTTAGTTTAAATTTCTCATGCCTGTCCCACGATTCGAGACAACCTCATTTTAATTTTGCAGTATATTATCGAACAACATATCTATGAGCTTACAGGAAGAAATCAAGGCGATTGTCACTGACTCGTCAATGTCTTACAATGTCAAGCGGGAAAAACTGATGAAACTGGTGACCCCACATGAAGTCGAGGCCCTGCTTCCCGACCCGAATGGGAACGTGAGGTTGAAAGAGCCGCTTCGACCGAAAACTGAAAATATGCGCATTTTACATCTGTCGGTAGTCGATGCCATTTTTGATGACATATTAGCCGGTAATCACGATGTGGAGAGTCGCAGCTATAATGAATATTATATGAATAGGTGCACGTATGTGGAAGACGGGGTGAGATACCTTGTGCCCTACGATGCCATCACCTTTTATGTGGGTCGTGACGACAGGGCTAGAAAGGTGACCGTAACTATAAAAAACATTACATGTGACGGCTGTCTGCTGCTCTTCTACATGGATCGTGTTCTTGACAAAGTAATAGAATAACCTTAACATAAAATCTATAAGATGATGGAAAAGAGAATACCTAAAACCAAGGAAGAAAGCTTCGCACAACTCGATGCGATGCTCAGTGACGAGGAGAAGAAGGAACTCATGAATTGTGAGGATACTTTCGTATACCACTTCACGCTGGGAATGTGGATACGCAACAACTGGCTCTATCCTTTGAACGAGGAGGAAGAGCAAGCCTTTGTGAGAATGTTTGCGGATGATGATGACTCGCCCTATGGAATT
>CACXDY010000028.1 GCA_902766505.1 uncultured Prevotellaceae bacterium | reverse complement strand
GTGATAACGGATACCGCCTTTGTACGGGCCAATCACATTGTTGTGCTGGATACGATATCCCATGTTGGTCTGCACGTTGCCCTTGTCGTCTGTCCATGTCACACGGAAGGAAACAATTCTGTCGGGGATGCAGAGGCGCTCAATGAGATTGGCTTTGTCAAACTCAGGATGCTTGTTGTACTCTTCTTCGATAGAACCTAATACCTGACTTACGGCCTGGATGTACTCGGGCTCGTTGGGAAATCTTTGCTGAAGATTCTCTACAACTTTTGATGCAATCATAATCTTTTTACTTTTACTGGTTTTTTATAAAGTTTGTCTATTGTTTTTTGTTTCTGGATGCAAAGTTATGCATTTTCTTCCTAACGCCAAACAAAATGAAACAAAAATATCAAAATAGATAGAAAAAAGTTACTTTTTATATGGTTTGTGCAATAAAACGGAGATTTTTTAGCCTTTTTATGGTGTTTTTGATTTCTTTGAATCCCCTTATTTTATTGGTTGTTTACGCAAACAGCCCCCTCATTTTTAAACTGAAGGGGCTGTTTTTTCCTATTTTTTGCTGTTCTTTTTTCTTGGTTTACGTTTCCGTGGCTTGAAACCGCCTTTTTTGCGGATGGCCATAGCTTTGTATTCCGGCGCTTCGCCAAGTCCGGGTGGAAGAGGCAACTTTTCCACCGTGTAGCCTAAGAATTTTTCTATCTGCATGAAATCGCCTATCTCACGTCCTCTCACAAAGGTAATCGCCTTGCCATCGCGCTGTGCGCGGGCAGTACGGCCGATGCGGTGGACATAGTCTTCAGAATCGTGAGGAACATCGAAACTCACTACTGTGGCGATGTCGTCAATGTCGATGCCGCGGGCCACGATGTCGGTGGCTACCAACACGTCCACTTGTCCGCTTTTGAAACGGTACATCATCTCGTCGCGCTGACTTTGGTCAAGGTCGGAGTGCATCTCCCCGCTGTTGATGTGCATCTGCAGCAAAGAGCGGTTGATTTCCTTCACTTTCTGTTTCGAACCGGCGAAGATGATGACACGGCTCAGTTCATTATTCTTAAATAGGTGACGGATAATGCCCAACTTTTGATTCTCATGGCAGACATAGGCCAACTGGAGTATGTTGTCGGCAGGACGGCTCACGGCCAATTTCACCTCTACGGGATTCTTGAGGAGTGATTTGGCCAACTGCTCTATCTTCTGAGGCATGGTGGCCGAAAACATGATGGTCTGGCATGTGGGCGGCAGATAACTGGCGATTTTCATAATGTCGTCGCTGAAACCCATATCCAGCATACGGTCGGCCTCGTCGAGAACAAAGAAGGATACTTTGCTCAGGTCGGCGTGTCCCATGGTGATATGGCTGATGAGTCGGCCGGGTGTGGCTATCACCACGTTGGCTCCTAACTGCAGCCCCTTCGTTTCCTGGTCGTAGCGCCCACCGTCGTTGCCGCCATACACAGGCACGCTGCCGATGTTGCTCAGATAGTAGCCAAAACCCTCCATGGCCTGGTCTATCTGCTGGGCAAGTTCACGGGTGGGACTCATAATCACACAGTTGATGGCTTCTTCAGGGTAAAAACCGTCGTCTATCAGACTTAGGATGGGGAGAAGATAGGCGGCTGTCTTGCCGGTGCCTGTCTGGGCCACACCTATCAGGTCGTGGCCGTCGAGTATTTCGGGAATACATTTCTCCTGAATGGGCGTGCATGTTTCAAAACGCATGTCGTCCAATGCATCGAGAATGTTATCGTTTAGATTTAGTTCGTCAAATCTCATGGGATGAATTCTATGTTAATCGGGCGCCTGCCTGTAGCAGAAATAGGCTACGAAGGCGAATGTGATGTTGGGCACCCATGCTGCCAGCATAGGCGGGAAACCCGCATTGATGGCAAAGGTGGAGGAAATCGTCTGGAGCATGATATAACTGAAACTGAGCATCAGACCTATGCCGAGATAAAGTCCCATTCCTCCTTTCCGCTTGTGGGAGGACAGGGAAGCACCGATGATGGTCAGAATGAACGAGGCAAACGACATGGCGATGCGCTTGTGGTATTCCACCTCATATTGCACGACATTGCCCGAACCGCGGCTCTGCTGCTTCGAGATATAATCCCGAAGTTCAGGACTGGTGAAGGTTTCCTGCTGACCTTTTGAATAGACCAGGTCGGTGGGCTCCATCATAATCAAGGTGTCTATCTGACTTCCCTGGGTGATGTCTTCCTTCAGTCCCCGCAATTCGCGGATTTTCCAATTGTAGACTTTCCAGTGGAACTTGGAGTCGCTGATGGTGTCGTAGCGGATTTCGGTGGCAGTCATATGACTGACCAACTTCTTATTCTCAAACTTGTCGAGGCTGAAGCCATATCCTGTCTTGTGGGTGTTGTCGTAATGCGAGATATAGGCGATAACTCCCTGTGCCACTTGCATCTGCACATTGGTAGCCGAGGTGTTCTTGCGCTTGTTCTTATAAATGGTCTCGAAATTCTGGCGTATCACCGTGCCGTGGGGAATGACATAGGCTCCCAGGTAGAAGGTGACCAGCGAGATGATGATACACGAAACCATGTATGGTCGCAACAGACGCTTGAAGGAAAATCCCGAGGCAAGCATGGCGATGATTTCGGAATTGCCGGCCAGTTTCGACGTGAAGAATATCACGGCGATGAAAACGAAAAGCGGACTGAACAGGTTGGCGAAATAGGGCACGAAGTTCGCATAGTAATCGAATACAATGGCGCGCAGCGGGGCATTGTATTGGGTGAACTTCGCCAAGTTCTCGTTCACATCGAAAACGATGGATATCGAGATGATGAGGATGATGGCATAAATATAAGTGCCGATGAATTTCTTGATGATGTACCAGTCTATACGCTTCATGTAGCGTTTCGGACTGAGCCAGGAAAGCCAGTGGAGGATGTGCTTCAGCAACTTTTTACACACCTGATATCCCCTGCCAAGGGTCCGCATGGCCTTCAGCATGGGTAAACGGCGGCGTATGTCACTGTATTTCATCCTCGTACCTTTCTATATTCTTTTGCCTAATTGTTCCACAACGCTGGCTTTCCATGATGCGAAATCACCGGCTATGATATGCTTGCGGGCATCGCCCACCAGCCGCAGATAGAAGGCAAGATTGTGGATGCTCGCTATCTGAAGGGCAAGCAACTCTTGTGCCTTGAAGAGATGATGCAGGTAGGCCTTGCTGTGAAGACGGTCGATGGGACAACCGTCGGGGTCAATAGGACTGAAGTCGGATTCCCATTTCTTGTTGCGCATGTTCATCGTTCCCTCATAGGTGAACAGATTGGCATTCCGGCCGTTGCGGGTGGGCATGACGCAGTCGAACATGTCGACTCCCCGCTCGATGGCCTCAAGGATGTTTTGTGGAGTGCCGACACCCATCAGATAACGGGGGCGGTCTTTGGGCAGGATGCCGTTTACCACCTCAATCATCTCATACATCACCTCTGTGGGCTCTCCTACGGCAAGACCACCAATGGCATAGCCATCGCTGCCGGTATCCGCCACATATTTGGCGGCCTCTATGCGCAGGTCCTTGTATGTACAGCCCTGAACGATGGGGAACAAACTCTGGGAATGACCATAGAGTGGCGCTGTCTCCGACATGCGGCGCAGACAACGGTCAAGCCAGCGCTGGGTCAAGCCGAGACTCTTGCGGGCATAACCATAGTCACTGGTACCCGGAGGACATTCGTCGAAGGCCATCATGATGTCGGCTCCTATCACACGCTGGGTGTCAATCACGTTCTCTGGGGTGAAGAAATGACGGGAACCGTCAATGTGGGAACGAAATTCACAACCTTCTTCGCGCAGTTTGCGGATGCCGGTGAGGGAAAAGACTTGGAAACCACCCGAATCGGTGAGTATGGGCCTGTCCCAGGTGTTGAAACGGTGAAGACCGCCGGCTGCCTTGATGATGTCGAGACCTGGACGGAGATAGAGATGATAGGTGTTACCTAAGATAATCTGGGCACCAATCTGGTCGCGCAACTCACTGAAATGTACACCCTTCACACTCCCGCAAGTCCCTACAGGCATGAATATGGGAGTCTGGACGTCACCATGGTCGGTGTGAAGTATACCGGCACGGGCGTCACTGCATGGGTCGTTATGCTGAAGTTCGAAGTTCATTTCGAAGCGGGTTGTGATTCAGTTTCCTCGATGGTCAGTTTCATGGGATTCTTCACGGTCTCTTTCGTAAGTGCGAAATCCCAGACATCCTGAACGTTCTCCACATAATGGAATTCGACTCCCTTCAGATAAATGGCCGGAATCTCGTCGATGTCTTTCTTGTTGTCCTTGCACATCACGATGTCTGTGATGCCTGCACGCTTGGCAGCCAAAATCTTCTCCTTGATACCGCCCACAGGAAGCACCTTTCCGCGAAGGGTAATCTCGCCGGTCATGGCTGTGTTGCGCCTGACTTTACGCTGGGTGAGCGCTGAGGCGATGGAGGTGGCAATGGTGATGCCGGCAGAGGGACCGTCTTTGGGTGTCGCTCCCTCGGGCACATGGATGTGGATGTTCCATTGGTCGAATACACGGTAGTCTACACCCAAGACATCTATATGGGCCTTCACATACTCCAAGGCGATGATGGCCGATTCCTTCATCACATCGCCCAGGTTGCCCGTCAGGGTGAGTTTCGAGCCTTTGCCCTTGCTCAGCGAGGTCTCGATGAAGAGTATTTCACCACCAACACTGGTCCAGGCCAGTCCGGTCACCACACCGGCATAGTCATTACCTTGATAGATATCGCGGTAGAATGGCGGCTTGCCCAGCAGGTCGCCCAACTTGTCGGGAGTTATCTTGGTGTAGGGGAGCATACCATCACGGGCCTTGATGAAGGCCAGTTTGCGGTAGGCCTTGTTGATTTCTTTCTCCAACTGCCTGACACCACTTTCACGGGTGTACTGCTCGATGATTTTCTCTATGGCTTGCTTGGTGAAGACAGGACGCTCTTCGAGGGTCGAAAGACCGGTGTTCTCTTGCTCGCGGGGCACCAGATGACGCTTGGCGATTTCTATCTTTTCCTCTGTGATATAACCACTTACCTCGATTATCTCCATACGGTCGAGCAACGGACGCGGAATGGTGTTCAGGTCGTTGGCCGTGGCAATGAACAATACCTTGGAGAGGTCGTAGTCGATGTCAAGATAGTTGTCGTGGAAAGCGTTGTTCTGCTCGGGGTCGAGCACCTCCAACAGGGCCGACGCGGGGTCGCCGTTGATGGTGTGCTGGGTCACCTTGTCTATCTCGTCAAGAATGAAGACGGGGTTGGATGAACCTGCCTTCTGGATGCTCTTGATGATACGGCCAGGCATGGCTCCCACATAAGTGCGGCGGTGGCCACGGATTTCAGACTCATCGTGAAGACCACCTAACGAGACGCGCACGTATTTGCGCTTCATGGCCGAGGCAATGCTCTTGCCCAGACTCGTCTTACCTACTCCCGGAGGACCATAGAGGCAGATAATCGGGGATTTCAGGTCTCCACGGAGCGACAGCACGGCGATATGCTCGAGAATACGCTCTTTCACCTTTTCCATGCCGTAGTGGTCGTGGTTGAGTATCCGCTCCGCACGCTTCAGGTTCATGTCGTCGGTGGTGTATTCTCCCCAGGGCAGCCCCACCATGGTCTGCAGATAGTTGATTTGGATACTGTAATCCGGACTCTGTGGGTTGAGTGTGTCTAGTTTGTCAAGTTCCTTGTAGAACACACGCTCCACCTCGTCGGTCCATTTCTTCTTGACGGCTTGCTCCATCAACTCGATACGCTCGGGCGAACCCTCACCATTGCCAAGTTCCTCCTTGATGTTCTTGATTTGTTGCTGGAGGAAATACTCGCGCTGCTGCTCATCGATGTCCTCGCGGGTGCGGATGCGGATGTTTTGTTTCAATTCCACCAACTGCATCTCTTTGTGTATCATCTTCAACAGCATGAATACACGCTCTTTGGTGGAGTTGCAACGCAACAGTTCCATCTTGTCGGAGATATTCAAGGGCAGGTTCGAACTGACAAAGTTGACCGTGATCACCTTGTTGCTGATATTGGTGAGGGCAAACTGTGCCTCATCGGGAATATCCTCGTTTTTCTTGATAAAATCGGTGGCACTCGAACGAAGGTCGTCTACGGCAGCGGCAAACTCGGTGTCTTCCGAATCGGGCAGTGTCTCTGGCAATACGGTGGCGTGACCGATGATATAGGGACGGTATTTGCGCACGCTGTCGAGATGACATTTGCCCAAACCCTGCACAATGGCTGTCAGGTTGTTGCCCGACCCCGGCATCTCGAGCACGCGGATAATCTTGGCAAAAACACCGGTGTCGAAAAGATCCTCATACGAGGGATTGTCTATCGTGGGGTCTTTCTGGCAGAAAAT
Source organism: uncultured Prevotellaceae bacterium (assembly GCA_902766505.1). GTDB lineage: Bacteria > Bacteroidota > Bacteroidia > Bacteroidales > Bacteroidaceae > Prevotella. The sequence goes on along the minus strand of CACXDY010000028.1, from coordinate 5,345 downwards.
GGCTATGATACCATTCGGGTTGTCACTCATTTTCTTCACCAGATTGATGCTGCTGTGACGGCCTACGAGCACAGGGGATATCACGCCCGGAAACATCACCATGTTGCGGGTGGCGAGGATGGGCACATCGCCATCCACTTCCATGTCAAACAGGTGACGAATGTCGCCGTCATAGTCGGCTATCATCTGAAATGCGTTATTTTGTTCTCTTTCCATTCTTTAAAGTTTAGTGCAAAGGTACTGTAAAAAAATGATTAAATACGTCACAATAACGTCAATTGCCATTTTTTTTAGTTAATTTTGCAAACATCATGCCAAATACGTTTTTTAGATTCAGAAAATTCATCGTTTTCCAAGACCAATGCGCAATGAAGGTGGGTACCGACAGCGTTTTGCTGGGCGCATGGGCTCGGGGAGGGCACCGCATCCTTGATATCGGTACGGGCACGGGCGTGATAGCCCTGATGATGGCTCAACGCTTTGAGCGGTCTGTCGTGGAGGCAGTGGAACTCGATGCTGCTGCTTGTGTACAGGCGGAAGAGAATGTTGCCCGTTCTCCTTTCGCCGAACGCGTCAAAGTGGTTTGTATGCCGGTGCAACAGATGGCAACCATCGGGGAATATGAGCATTGCTTCGATGCTGTGGTCTGCAACCCGCCTTTCTTCGAGAATGCGCTCAAAGCACCTGGTAAAGAGCGGAATATGGCACGGCATACCGACTTCTTGCCTTTTTCCGACTTGTTTGAGGCAGTCAGGAAATTGATGACTCCCGGGGGAATGTTCTCTGTCATCATCCCCTTTGATTTCAAGGACAGGTTGATTGAAGAGGCGGCCATCTCTGGATTCATGCCTTCAAGGATTTGCAGTGTGAAAACGACACCCCGGAAAACGCCGAAACGTTTTCTGATGGAGTTCAGACGTGTCCGTTCCACAGACATGGTGATGGAGGAGGGGTTGCTGGAAACAGAACCAGGTAAGCGCTCGGAATGGTATACCGCGCTTACCCGGGATTTCTATTTATAAATGGTATAAACTATTTCGTGAGCTTGCGCCACATCTTTTTATTAAATGCCACCACATTGCGGCCTTGGTGCAAAAGGTTGCTGTTCATGTCGCTGAAATCGTTCAACAGTTCACTGACGGCATTCTGAATGGCATTGGGCTCCAACTTGCTCATATCTTCGGCCTCTTTGTTGCAGACCATGCGGATGCCTTGCTCCACCACTTTTACCTTGATGTCCTCACCCATTATCATCGGGTCGCCGTCAAAATGAACGGGACCAGGACTCTTGCGCCGGATGTTCACTTCCTTGGCCTTGAATGTCTGCACCTTACTGCTCTTGCTTAAGGTCTTGTTCATCAAATCGAAACTCACCTGGGCGGCATCCATGATGCCGAAAGGTTCCATGATAATGATATCGAGCAAACCGTCGCTCATCGATGCCTGAGGGGCTATGTAGGCATTGTTGCCGTATTGTGAGGCATTGGCACATGTGACAAGATAGGCTTGGTGGCGGTGCTCGCCGTTCTCGTCTTCTATCGTGTATATCTCAGGTTCATAACGCAATCCCTCAAGTAATACCTCTTCTATATATTTTAGGGGACCACGTCGTTTGCTCATGGCAAATTTTTGGCTGATAAAAGCGTCAAACCCCAAACCGCAGGTGCAGAAAAAAGGATGGCCGTTGATGGTGCAGTAATCGAGGGCATGTACATGGTATTCGTTGAGTATCTCTATCGCCTTCCTGACATTGACAGGGATGGAGAGATGGCGGGCCAAACCATTACCGCTGCCGCAAGGAATAATGGCCATAGCGGTGGAGGTGTGTATCAAACCGCTGCCTATCTCATTGATGGTACCGTCTCCTCCTACTGCCACAACGACATCTACTCCAGCCTCGGCTGCCTCGCGTGCCAATTCGGTCGCATGGCCGGCATACTCGGTAAACCTTATCTCATAGTCAAATTTTTCCTTGTCTAAGTATTGGTCTATCATTTTGGGGATGCCGGCTTTCTTGACAGTACCCGAAATCGGATTTAAAATAAATAACCCTTTCATACTACTTAGCTTTTAAGATTATCTATCATACTTTTTGAGTATCATGTGCAAAATTATAAATTTTGGGCTTTTTTTTAATTCCAAATGTGCTTTTTTTGTTGAAATGGATATTCTTTTCCCAAAATGTGATTATTTTTTTGCATTTTTTTACTAACTTTGCAGCCTAAATTGAATTTTAAGTAATGGGACTGTTACAAGAAAGGTTTAAAAGTTATAGGACGCCACAGAAATTCATGGAGATGGGAGTATACCCTTACTTCAGGGCAATTTCTGGAAAACAAGGCACCGAAGTCGAGATGGATGGGCAGAAAGTGCTGATGTTTGGCTCTAATGCATATACAGGACTCACAGGAGACCAGAGAATCATTGATGCAGCTAAAGACGCGCTCGATAAATATGGTTCTGGATGCGCAGGAAGCCGTTTCCTCAATGGAACGTTGGACTTGCATGTGGAGTTGGAGAAAGAATTTGCCGAATTCATGCATAAAGATGATGCCTTGTGTTTTTCCACAGGCTTCTTTGTCAATTCCGGTGTGTTGGCTGTCATTTGTGGCAGAGAGGATTATATTATCTGCGATGAGCGCGACCATGCCAGTATTGTTGATGGAAGAAGATTGTCTTTTGCCAAACAACTGAAATTCAAGCACAACGACATGGAGGACTTGGAGAAGATTCTCCAGAAATGTGAGCCCAATGCCATCAAATTGATTGTGGTCGACGGCGTCTTCTCCATGGAGGGCGATTTGGCAAACCTGCCGGAAATCGTAAGACTTAAGAAAAAATACAACGCTTCTATCATGGTCGACGAGGCGCACGGTATCGGTGTCTTCGGTGATGAGGGTAGGGGAGTCTGCGACCATTTCGGCGTGTTGGATGATGTGGATCTCGTTATGGGTACCTTCTCCAAGAGCCTGGCAAGCATTGGTGGATTCGTGGCCGGCGATGCCGATACCATCAATTTCCTGCGTCACCATTGCCGTACCTATATCTTCTCTGCATCCAATACACCTGCTGCCACGGCAGCAGCACGCGAAGCACTGCATATCATCCGAACCGAACCGGAAAGAAGAGAGAAACTTTGGGAGACGACTAATTTCGCTCTGCGCAGATTCCGTGAGGAAGGTTTTGAGATAGGTGATACAGAAAGTCCTATCATTCCGCTCTATGTGAGGGATGTGGAGAAAACATTCGTTGTCACAAAACTTGCTTTCGACAATGGAGTGTTCATCAATCCTGTCATTCCTCCTGCTTGTGCACCACAAGACACACTCGTGCGTTTTGCACTCATGGCAACACACACCCAGGAACAAGTGGAAAAAGGCGTCCAAGTGCTCAAAAAAATCTTCGTGGAGCAAAACATCATAAAATAACTCCGCGAAAATTTGCAAGACACAAAAAAAGTGTATACCTTTGCATTCGCATTTTGAAATAGGATGCTTTTCGGGGTGTAGCGCAGCCCGGTAGCGCACCTGGTTTGGGACCAGGGTGTCGCAGGTTCGAATCCTGTCACCCCGACTTGAAAAGCCAAATTACGAACTCGTAATTTGGCTTTTTTGTGGACCCTCCTTAGGATTTCACCTTGAATAGGAAAAAATGCTATTTTCATGCTTCATTTCTAAAAATCAGCACACTTATCCAAGGTTTTCCTTGTTTGAAGGGCATAATAATCCTTCCGCGCGGTTCTATCGCCCGCTTGGGTCGGGCTCCAGCTTGTGGGATGATCCACTGTTTTTTGGACAAATGCGACAGATTGAAGACCGTTTTGCGGGAAATGTCGCAAATTAATTCGCCTGTCGCTCATTGGTAGACAAAAATTGCGGTCTTTTTTTGATTAGTTTCAAAAACAGCTTTAACTTTGCATCAGAAATCAAGAACAAAACAACAAATAAAATTTAAAAACAATGAAAACGATGAAAACTTTGAAATCAATGATAATCGCCGCTATCATTCTCTGTGGCACCAGTATGAACGCTCAGGCTCAGGACAATGATTACTATAAGACCAAAAACGAGGTGGCTGTCACCATCGGAGGACCTTCAAACTCGCAAATCATCGATGTCTTCTCCGAGTTGTTCGGCATCATGGGCTCGGCCTTGGTGACAAGCATGGCAACTGGTGGACAATACACCGGCTACATCACATACGAGAATGAAAAGGACATCCCCGCTTTATCAGTAGAGTATTTCCACCATCTCAACAAAACAATCAGCATCGGTGGATTTGTAGGCTTCAACGGTACTTTCCATGACTTGTACTGCACCTACCAAAAAAACTCTGACTCTGGAAACGCTACTATCGAAAGCAAGGAAAAAGTCGGCTCGGCCAAGAAATACTTCTTCACTGTCATGCCTTCCGTGAAGTTCGACTGGCTCCGCAAAAAGAATTTCGGACTCTACTCCAAAGTGGCTCTCGGTCTCACTTACATGCACGAGCAGGAAAAACAGGACAACAAGGACGGTGAGAAGGAACTGAACAACAAAAGCGATATCATGGGCAACTTCCAGGCCTCACTCCTCGGCATAGAGGCTGGTTCGCAAAAGTTGAGAGGTTTTGTAGAGTTTGGTGTCGGTGAGCAAGGCATCTTAGTGGCCGGTTGCCGCTACAAGTTCTAATCATCAGCCACCTCATCTATCAAACCATACCACCCGTTAGCCGATGCTCATGCTGAGCATACCTGAAAGTGGGCAGTCAGTTGTAAAACCAATGACTGCCCACTTTACGGATAGTGATGGGTACGGCGCTCTGAGGTATGTGTCTCTTTATGATTAAATATTAATGATGAAGCAGGCAAGAGACTCATGCCGTCAAAGCGCCATAATGATGTTTAAAGCCTGTTCTTCTCCGCATTACCGGCTCCAGTTCCCTTATATTTGGACGGGGTGACATTGAATCGGTAGCGCAGTGAAAGTTGGATGCAGCGCGAGTCGTTGTCTTCCATCTTGCTGAACATCATGCGGTTGCTGTATAAAGTGAAACGGTTGATGCCGCCATTGAAGAGGTCGTTGCCTGTCAGTTTGACGTTGAGGCGGTGCTTGAAGAAGTCCTTGCTGACACTAAGCGAGAGCATCGCATTGGTGCAGTCAAACCAGGCGTTCTGCTGATGGCCGTGAGTGTTCATGTTGAAGTCTGCCTGAATCAGCCAGTCGTGAGGCAAGGTTAGAATGTTGCCTAATTGCAGAGTAAGTATCGGATGGTTGAAGCTTTTCTGTTTGTCTAAGAACATTGACTTGAACCACGGTTTCATCAGCGTGATGTTGTATTGTGGCGTCCAAGTGCCTTGCCCCAAT
>CACXDY010000027.1 GCA_902766505.1 uncultured Prevotellaceae bacterium | reverse complement strand
CCGTTATGGCGACTACCATGAGGAACAACACAAATCCTATTATGGTGGCGGTTGGGAAGAGAACGATGCCAACAATATCTATGCTGTTTATACAGTACCCTATGCCGTCATCAGCCATCAGTTAGGAATTGAGAAACAGTTAGCCACCCTTTATGCCAACCATGTGGAAAAAGGCCTGCCATCACCCTTTGACTACGCACATGAGGAATATACCCATGCCGATGACTATGAAACCATTTTTGGATGGGTTCCTGACACACAGACAGGTGCGGCCGGAGCCTTTGCCGATGGCGAATATCCCGTCTCATTGATGGTGCCCGTGACCAACGGCACTCTGCGTCTGGGTGTAAGGAAATCCCTCGGCTACAAATATGACTGGGCCTGCTGGGACCATTTCCATCTGGACTATTTAGGCAAACAGAATTTCGTCTATGTCAGCGATATCAACACGGACGCCACAGTCCTATCCATGATTGTCAACGAACAGCGGCAAGTGACTGCCACCATTGTTCCGGCCACTGCATCTGAACAGACACTGAGCTGGCAATCCTCAGACAACAACGTAGTAACAGTGGACCAGAATGGTCTACTCACAGCCAAAAGAACAGGCACCGCCACTGTGAGCATCATTGCGGAGGGTTCTGAGGGTTCGTCACTCACCAAGACCATCACTGTCACGGTCAGTACAGGTACACCTGCAGCCTCCAACCTTGTCATCAACGAGATACAAGTTTCCAACGTTGACATGTTTCTGGACCCCTCACTCAATTACGGAGGATACATAGAACTCTACAATCCCAAAAACAAGGGAGTCACCCTTGAGGGGCTTTATCTGAGTGATGATGCCAACTTACAGAAATGCCGTCTGACAGCCAAAAGCGGGGCCTTGCCGGCTTATGGCCATGCCGTCATCTGGTTTGACCACCATGACCTGAACGACGGACAGGTAGATTTCAAACTCGACATGGACGGTGGCACCATCTTCATCAGCGACAGCTATGGCAACCTACTCACAAGCCAAACCTATCCCCCTGCTGTCAGCCGCACCTCCTATGCCCGTACCACTGATGGTGGCTCCACATGGGCCATCACGGCTTACCCAACACCAGGAACATCAAATGCCAACAGTCAGGAATGGGTGTCCGCCGATTCTTTTACACGTCTGGAAATGCCACAGGTGAGTGAGAGTTCCCAATTCTTCACCAGTAGTCTTTCGGTAGCGGTATCCATCCCGTATGGTGCTACCTTACGTTACACTACAGACGGGACAACTCCTACCGACAGCCACGGCCAGACATCCACCAACGGTTTGTTCAACATTCAGGAAACCACCCTGTTGCGTCTCCGTCTTTATCAGAGTGGAAAACTTCCCAGTCCCGTACGCACCGTTAGTTATCTCAAACGGGATAAGGACTATATGCTACCCGTTCTGTCCGTAGTGGGCGACCCTGCGCATTTCTATAGTGATGAGACAGGCGTTTTCGTCACGGGGACGAATGGCGTGAAAGGAAGCGGCATCGATTACGAGTGCAACTGGAACATGGATTGGGACCGGCCTGTGGCTTTCAATTTCATCACGACCGACAATCAGGAGGCTGTCAGTCAGGAAGTCACGCTCCAACGTTTCGGTGGCTGGAGCCGTTCGTGGTATCCCTTCAACTTCAAGCTGAATGCGCAGAAACCCTATGAAAACCAGAATTATATCGAGTATCAGCTCTTCCCACTAAAGTTGCATCTCAAGCACAAGGTGTGGCAGTTGCGCAACGGTGGCAACGACCTGAACTGCCGCATCAAAGATGTGGCCATCCAACAAATCGTGATGACCAGCGGAATCCATCTCGACTGTCAAGACTATTTGCCCGTTCACAGTTTCATCAATGGCCGATATCAAGGTATGCTGAATATCCGCGAGCCGAGCAACAAGCATTTTGCCTATGCCAACTATGGAATAGACACTGATGAGATGGACCAGATGGAACTCGGCAGTGGCATCACAGTGCATGCAGGAACCTCGGAGACCTTCAACGAATGGCTCAGTCTGTCGGCCTCGGCCGCTGATGCCACCACCTATGAGCAGATTTGTGGAATGGTGGACATCGATGAGTTCATCAATTACATGGCTACGCAATTATTCCTCGGAGGTGATGACTGGCCCAGCAACAACTGCAAGGCATTTAAGGGAAACGACGGAAAATTCCATATCGTGCTGTTCGATGTAGACCAGGCATTACGCTTCGATGCCTACAGTTTTACCCATCTGGATGCAAACAAGGGTTGTCCGCTGGTCACCATCTTCCTCAACATGATGGAGAATGACACGTTCCGCAAACAATTCATTGACACCTACTGTCTGATTGGGGGCAGCGTGTTTGAGCCCAACCGTTGTGCGGAAATCATCGACTGCATCGCCAGTGAGATGAACCCCGCTTTAGCATTGGAGGGAACATCCACCGAACCGACAGCCACCTATGTTAAAACAGCACTCAGCGCCAACCGCCGCGACAAGATGATGGCCGCCCTGGCCACTTGGAGTCCTGTGCGACTGAGCAGCAATGGTTTCCGTGCCACCCTGGGCACCAACATAGAGTCTGCCCACCTCCAAATCAACGGGATAGACGTGCCCACAGGCCATTTCGACGGAACACTGTTTGCACCCATCACCCTTCATGCCTCTGCACCTGCCGGTTATGCCTTCACAGGGTGGAAGGATGCCAAGAACAAGGTCATCAGCACCGAAGAGGATTACGTGGTCTCCAAAGAAGAAATGTTGACGCTCACAGCCACTTTCCAAGCACTCAGCATCGACGAGGACATGGCAGAAGCCACGGCCACCCCCATAAAGGTCAATGAAATCAGTGCCGGGAACACGGTTGAGGTAAGCGACCTTTGGGACAAGGGCGACTGGATAGAACTATACAACAACACCGACACGGACCTCGACGCCACTGGTCTTTTTGTGAGTGATGACATCAGCCAACCCCTGAAATATCAAATTACTGCAGACGGAAAGACCAACACCATCATACCGGCACGCAGTCATCTGATAGTATGGGCCGACAAGTTGGAAGGCATCTCGCAACTACATGCGGACTTCAAGCTGTCCAACGACAGCGGCAATATGGTTGTCGTGACCAGCAGTGACGCATTTGTGGCTGCCAACAGCAGTTATTTCAATCAACATCCCGGCATGAAGGCTTTCGCCAATGCTCTTCCCTATGTCAGCCACCGGGGCGACCAAGCCGTCGGTCACTATCCCGATGGTCACCGGAACATTTATTTGCTGAACCGCCCCACCATTGAACAAGCCAACAGCCATCTCACCTATGACAGATGGTTGGGTGAAGAACCCAACCTGATGGTCAGAAGTGGAGGACCTTTTGAACTCCCCATGGTGGAAGGATGGAACTGGATTTCACATAATCTCAGCACCACTATCGGAGTGAGCAGCCTTTCCGACAACGCTCTCCGTATAGTAGGCAAAGGCTGCGAAGCATACAACGACAGCCATTACGGCATGACCGGCAACCTGAAACAACTGACCGCAGGACATCTTTACAAAGTGCAAATGAAAGCTGCCGATACCTTCACCAGCACGGCACTGCCATGCGCAGGCAACATGGCCATCAGCATCCAACCCGGTTGGAACTGGTTGGGCTACCCGGTAGAAGGTATGCAAGCCCTTCCGACCGCCCTGGCCGACTATATGGCTTCAGAAGGTGACATGCTTGTAGGTCAGGATGGTTTTGCGACCTACTCTGGGGGACGTTGGAGTGGTTCGCTTTCCAACCTTGAGACCGGCAAAGGCTATATGTTGCTCGCCTCAAAGGCCCAAAGCCTGCGTTTCAGAACCCCTGAAGTGAAAATGAACACGCACCGGCTTCCAAAAAACTATTCAAGCGAAGCCCATTACGGCATAGACCGTCATGCTTACCCAAATGTCATGGGCATCATCGCACGATTGGAAATCGATGGTCAGATTGTTACCCCTGAGCGTCTCACCATTCTTGTCTGGTCTGACGATGAGAAGAGAGGAGTGGCCCAATGGGTGGACTCCCTCGCATTCCTGACCATACATGGCGAGGGAGGAGAATCCCTAAGATACACCGCCATCGACAATGTGGACAACAAGGTATACCTTATCGCCGAGACCCACCCATTTACACAAGGTGTGATGGGCACTATCCCCCAACCGACAGTTCTTACCATCATAGGTGAAGGCACGGGGACAGATGCGGTTTCCCCAACAACGATGAACTCTACCTCATCGGCAGTGACCGGTTACTACAGTCTGAGCGGTATGTTCCTCTCCCGTCATGCCTTCACGCTCCCCAAGGGAATCTATATCGCTGTTCATGCCGATGGTACCCACCATAAAATCCACATCCGATGAAAAGACACGACCACATCCCCATAGCATCCACGGCATCCTTGACCGCCAGGCTGGCAATGATGTTGCTTATCCTGATGATGGGCACCAAGACAACAGCCCAGATACTCATCCAATTCAATGGCAACACAGCCAGCGTGACGGTTCCCACCATCGTAAAGGGTGTGACGTATTCCATCAACGGAGCCAATGTAGTCATCAATTCCTCGACCACTACAACCGAGTATACTTACCGCGTCAGCGGAACCTCGACAGACGGGTCGCTGACAATCAACGGCAATTACAAACTCACGCTGGCCTTGGCGGGAGTCAACCTGACCAACCGACATGGTGGAGCCGCCATCGATGTGGAATGCGGGAAACGCATTTCTGTGGAATTGGCTTCCGGCACTGTCAACACACTTGCCGATGCGGCAACAGGAACCCAGAAAGCCGCCCTTTACTTCAAAGGACATCCTGAATTCAAAGGCAGTGGAACCCTCAATGTGACCGGCAATCTCAAACATGCCATCTGTGCGAAGGAATACATCCAGTTCAAGAGTAGTTTAGGCTATGTCAACATCTTAGGTGCCGTTGCCGACGGCATCCACTGCGGCAAGGGAAAAGTGGAGAACGAGCACAATTATTTTGAGATGAACGGCGGCACAGTGAATATCAACCATGTAGGCAATGATGGTGTGGATGCCGATGACTACGGAGTCATCAGAATCACAGGCGGTGCTATCAGTGCCAATATCGGTGACGAGGGCACCGGACTGAAAGCCGACAGCACTTTGAACATTTCTGGAGGGCAAGTCAACCTATCGGTAAACGGCCATGGCAGTGAGGCCATTAAAGCCAACCATACAGTGAACATCAGCGGTGGCGAAACCTACATCACTGTGACAGGAGAGGGGGCAAAAGGCATCAGAAGTAAGAAACAGACCACCGGAACGGTGCTCAATGGAGGACAAATCAATTTCACCGGCGGGTCTGCCCTCATCGATATATCAGGGGGAGACTACATCTTGGGAACCGACACGACCCGTTGTGTTGGTGTCCATGCAGATGCAGGATTCACACAGACCGACGGTTATCTCCGAATCCTCGCCATGGGACTTGACGTTTACTCACACCAGATAGAAGATGAAACGCAACTGACAGGGGGAACCATGGAAACCATACGGATACCATGGGTTTTCCATCCCCATGCCTGTCAATATGACATGAGCGTGTTTGCCATAGTCAAGGAAAACGGAGTTTCCCTGTCCAACTACAGCCAAGTGGCCGTAGGTGCATTCATCGATGGGCAGTGTTCGGGCTATGGTTATTTTGAGTCTGCTGACTACGGCATCATCCGGATTCACAGCGCCATCAACGAGTTGCGGGATGTGTCTTTCCGTCTTTACGATTATGCCACCGCCACTGAATACCCGCTCTCGGCAGACCAGGCGGTTCGGTTTGCCGACACCTCTGTCGCCGGAACCCCTTCCTCACCCGTGGTACTTGAATTATTCCGCGGTTTGATGAGCGATGTGAACATAGACGGCGAAATCAACGTGACCGACGTGATGATGACAGTCAGCTACATCATAGGAAACAACCCTAAGGGTTTCCATCCCGAATTGGCCGACCTCAACGATGACGGAGAAATTAACATTGTGGACGCCATGATGATTGTCAACATCATCCTGTGACAAGTTTGTCAATCATTGATATAATTCTTGGTGGACATATCATAATAGAGCGCCTCCAACTCCTGAATCGTGAGTTTTTCAAGAGCATGCTCAATGGTCCGAATCAATTGTTCCCGCCGATAATCATCTGACTGGCTGAAAGGTTGAAATTGTGACATGGCAAAATAAGTTAATCGTCTGCGAAGATAGGTATTTTGCAACTAAAAAGCAAGTTAGAAACTGAAATTTGCATAATTCATTATTTTTTCTTTACTTTGCATCAAACAAAACGAAATGATATGCGGAATCTGTTGATAGTCCTCCTCACCTTTCTATATACATCAGTTGCACAAGCCCAACATGCCGATTTCAGCAAAATGTCGCCGATGTTGCGCCAAATTACCTTGGATTATCAGGGAAAAGCACACCGCGCACCCATCCATGACACCAGCGAGGTGTGCGCATTCGTGCGCCTCAACGAAGAGGAAGAAGGCCTTGACATACTCAAAAGCTATGGTTGCCGCTCTTTGGCACGGTTCGGTCAAATCCATATCGCCAGCATTCCTATAAGCAGTCTGGCATCCCTGTCGTTACACCCAGCTGTCAACCGCATTGAAGCCCGTCAAGGCAACACCGTCCACATGGACACCACGACGGTGCTCATGGGTGGAGCAAAGGCACATGAGGGTCTGTCCCCACTGCCACAAGCTTTTACGGGGAAGGGGGTTGTTGTGGGAGTACAAGATATCGGTTTCGACCTTACCCATCCCAACTTCTACAACAACATGCTCACGGATTACCGTATCCGCCGTTTCTGGGACTTCCTCTCCACAGACACCATAGGTAGTGAACTCTATGTCGGAGCCGATTACACAACAGAGGAATCCATCAAGAACTATGCCCATTCCCGCGACGGACTCATCATCCCACATGGCACCCATACCCTCGGTTCCGCAGCAGGAAGCGGTTACAATACACCTTATCGCGGTATGGCTCCCAGCAGCGACATCTGTCTGGTAAGCAATGCCGTCAGTGATGATGTTCCGCTCATCGACCAGGCCGACCTCTACAAATACACCTATGCCACCGATGCCCTCGGATTCAAGTACATTTTCGATTATGCCGCCTCCCGCGGCATGCCTTGCGTCATATCCTTCAGCGAGGGTTCCCCGATGGACTTCCGCGGCGACGATGTCCTCTATTATGAGGTGCTTGACAGCCTGACGGGTCCCGGCCGTATCCTCGTGGCATCGGCAGGCAATGCCGGTCAGCAGGTAACCCATATCCGCAAGCCTGCAGAGATTAACCAAACCAACATCGCACTGCTCTCTGACGGGAAGAGCGTCTATTTCTCTGTGAAGGGGCATACCGACCACTATTCCCTGCTGTTGCACATGAACGGCCCTGAAGGCGCATCTGCAGAACGTACGCTCACCGTTCAAGACCTTTATATGCTGTCCGACACGACATTTACCGACACCTTGTCGGTGGGTGAAAAACCTTACTATATCACAGCCACCTGCTATCCCTCCTGCTTTAACAGCAATGAAAACGTGATGGAGGTGACCGTAAAGACCGACACTACGTTGGGATTGGATTACTATGTGGGAATGGAAGTCGAGGGTCCCGGCTGCGAGGTGGAAATATTCCGTGGCTCAGGCTATATTGTTCCATCCGACAAATCCTTTGGCGACAATGCCTATTCCATCCATTCTCCCTCGAGTGCTCCCTCTGTTATCAGCGTAGGCGCCACCGGTTACCGTACCGGCTTCACCAACTATCTGGGCCAATACCGCAGCTATGACATGGGAAGCCATGGTGAACGCAGCGACTATTCCTCCGTAGGTCCCACCTATGACGAAAGAGTGAAGCCCGATGTCATGGCTCCAGGCACCAATGTCATTTCCTCTTACAGCAGTTATTATCTGGAGGCCAAACCTGATGCCCGCGACATCCTGTCAGATGTAGAGCATTTCGATTTCCAGGGACGTACTTATGCCTGGAATGCCAACAGTGGAACTTCCATGTCTACTCCTGTCGTGGCGGGTGCCATCGCTCTATGGTTGGAAGCGAAACCCGACCTTTCCCCTTCCGATGTGATGGAAATCATCAAGCAGACCTCCCGACACTATGACCCGAACCTGGAATATCCCAACAACCTGTATGGATATGGAGAAATCGATGCCTATGCTGGACTCCTACATATCTTGGGGCTGTCAGGCGTTACGGGACTTTCCTTGAGCCAACCTTCATCCCTGACGTTTTCGCTGTCTGACAACGGCAAGCTTAAGCTCACCTGTGAGGAAACAAACAACCGGGCCGTCAATATCAGCATCTATACCACGGTAGGTTCTTTAATAAAGAGTTTTAGGAAGACCCTGACATCGGGAACCACAGACATCGATTTGTCACAATTGCCCCATGGAATATATGCTGTACAGGTAAATGGCAGCGATGCACGAGACACAGGTTCCACCCTTATCAGATGGTAGAAACGCTTGATATACAGCGCTTTTCATAGCCTTTTAGGAGACAGAATTGAGATAAATCAAAGGATTGCCGTTTTTTTGACTTGCGTCAAAAAAACGGTATTTTTGTTGCGATCTGCATGCAAAAAAACTTGCCAAGTGATGGAATCGCCTTAATTTTGCACCGTCGAAAAGACAAAAGGATAACACAATTTATGTTTAACAAAAGCGCCTGCAACAACAGGACGCAAGAAAGAAAAAAAGGTAAAAAGATGAAAAGATTAGTATTAAGCATGATGGTTATGATGAGCATGACCATGGCATTTGCAGAGAACGAAGAGGAGAACGCCACCACCAGTATGGAGGCTTACAGTATCAACGTGAACATGCACAGTCTGGCACGTGCCCTCAACCTGAACAGTGACCAAATCGAGTACATGGATGACGTGATGAGCGCCTTCTCCTCGGAAATGAACAGCGTGGCTTTTGCTTCTGCCGATTCGCGCAAGGCAATGGTGAACAACATTGTGAAGAAAAACCTCTCCACTACACGCTCAGTACTCAATTCAGCTCAGTATCGTAAATATCTGATGCTGCTCAACGCCACCCTCAACAATCGTGGCCTCAACAAATAAACGACCGTTTCATTGAATCAATAGGCACCGCGGGTATTTTCCCGCGGTTTTTTTATGCCAACACCTGAACCATTTAAGCAAGACGATGCCTCCCATAGGCAAGAACCAACGGCCGTTGCCCCTTTGGAAAGACAAAAGGCAGCATGAAATCCAACGAAAAAACTCCCCAAAATGCCCAAAAACTATTTTTAATTGCTATCTTTGTCAACTCGTTGGAATTAGGTCAAAAGAAGAGATGATAGATATTTTGCTCACAAGTGCAGTCCTCTTGTTGTTGGCTGCGGCAATCTTTCCCCAAAACAAGCCTGACGACGGAACGTTTTTCCTGAAAAAGGAATACACCAGTTGGCTGATGGGCTTGTGTGCCATTGTGGTAGTTATGGTTCACTTCAGCGAACCCTATCAGAATCCCCTCCAAGACCTCATCGGAAGTTTCGCATTCGTGGCCGTGATGTTCTTCTTTCTCATCTCCGCCTACGGAATGCAGTACAGCGTGGAACACAAAATCAGACTACCTGAAGCATTTCTGGCGCAACAGGCTCGTGTCGTTGGTCACTCCCTGCATCATCATCAACTTGTTCCGATTCTCCTACTACTCAATCACGAGGGGACAAGCCGAATGGATGGAACTCCTACATCTCTACAGCTACGTATTGGTGCTGCTCCAGTATTGCCTGCTGTTCTTCGTCGTGATGGTTATCGCCCAAAAGACAGGCTTCCGCCAACACTGGTTGACCGACTTGTTGCTGGCTTCAGGTGTTGTCCTATCAAGCCTCTATATCTACCTAAGTACGGACGACCATGCCGTCAGTGCCAATTTGGGATGGTGCTATGAACGTTGGGGACTTATCTTCGGCCTGCTGCTCTACCGTTTCCGCCAACCCATCACAAGATGGCTCAACGACAAACGGAAACAGAAGATTGCCGTTATGCTCATCATCTGCCTGATATTGGGCTTTACTTATTTGAAATGGAAAAAGGAATGGTTTTATGGTGAGTACTGCTTGAAAATCATTTTAGGGTTGGCCATTATCGCCTTCACCCTGTTGTTGACCCAAAAACGTGCCTTCGGCAACCGCTTCAGCCATTTCCTGAGCAGCATCTCCTACGAAGTGTATCTATCCCACGGTTTCATCATGGCGGTCTTGGCTGAAAGATGGCCTTCCATGCAGAGTGGGGTGTACGTATTGCTCACCTTCGCAGCCACCTTTACCTTCAGTTTCCTGATACACGCTATCAGCAGCAGACTTGTAAAACAGTGGCGCACAAAGTGATTTGTCAGCAGTTTTTCCTGTACAGGCGCCATTTATCATTTTTTTTGCGTACCTTTGCGGAAAGAACATAATCAACAATCATAACAAATGGACAACAAAATCAATAAATGCATGGCATTGACATACGCACTGTATGCTGATGTTGACGGCGAGAACCAACTTCTGGAGAATGCCACCGAACAGGAGCCTTTCCGCTTCGTCACTGGTGTGGGATTTACCTTGCCTCTTTTCGAGGAGGCTGTGGCCGACCTCAACCAAGGTGATGAATTCGACTTCACGATAGGCAAGGACGACGCCTATGGTGACTACGATGAGGAACACGTAGTGGAACTGGACAAAGAGATATTCAAACGTGACGGCAAGATAGACAGCAGCGTTATCTATGAAGACGCCATCATTCCACTGATGAACGAAGACGGCAACCGGTTCAACGGCCGTATCCTCGAAATCGGTGACAAGATGGTGACCGTGGACCTGAACCATCCTTATGCCGGTCTTGACCTGCATTTCGTTGGCAAGGTGGTAGAGAGCAGGGAAGCCACGAAGAAAGAGATGGAACGTATCCTTAAAATGCTGAGCGGCGAGGGTTGCGGCGGTTGTGGACAAGACAACTGCGGTGACGGATGCGGCGGATGCGGCGGATGCTGAAAAACGACATCAATGGGCAACACATTCGGAAATATCTTCACCCTGACCACATTTGGCGAAAGCCATGGTGAGGCCATCGGCGGTGTCATCGACGGCATGCCAGCCGGTGTAGCCGTAGATATGGAATTCATTCAGGCGGAACTGGACCGGAGACGTCCAGGACAAAGCGATATCACGACCTCCCGGAAGGAGGCCGATACGATCCATGTGCTCAGCGGCATCTTTGAAGGAAAGACCACAGGAGCCCCCATAGGCTTCATGGTCAGGAACACCAACCACCATTCCCAGGACTATGAGGACCTGCGATGTCTCTTCAGACCCTCTCATGCCGACTATACTTATCAACAAAAATACGGAATCCGTGACCACCGGGGAGGTGGCAGAACTTCTGCGCGAACAACTATTAGCCGCTGTGCGGGAGGGGCATTCGCAAAGCTGGCTCTCCGACAATATGGAATAACCGTTCAGGCATACACCTCACAAGTGGGTGACATCGCACTCACCCACCCATACACGGATTATGACCTCGGTTTGGTGGAGTCGAACGCGGTGAGATGCCCGGATGTGGAGAAAGCCCGTGAGATGGAGTCACTCATCCGCCAAGTAAAGGAGGAAGGTGATACGATTGGAGGAGTGGTAACCTGTGTCGTCCGTGGTTGTCCTGCCGGCCTTGGCGAACCAGAATCCGACAAGCTGCATGCAGCTCTGGGAGCTGCGATGCTGGGCATCAATGCCGCCAAAGGGTTTGAGTATGGGACAGGCTTTGCCAGCGCATGCAGGCGCGGCAGCGAGTTGAATGATGAGTTTGTCAACCGTGATGGTGCCATTGTGACCTCCACCAACAACAGCGGTGGTATACAGGGAGGCGTGAGCAACGGACAAGACATCTATTTCCGGGTTGCTTTCAAACCGGTAGCCACTTTACTTCGCAATCAGAATACGGTGGACCTGGAAGGCACACCCACCACTTTCAAAGCCCGTGGCCGCCACGATCCATGTGTGGTTCCCCGCGCTGTACCCATCGTGGAAGCAATGGCTGCAATGGTCATTCTTGACTATTTGTTGCTTGATAGAACAACAAAATGTTGAAAGTGTAAACGAGTAGGGGAAAAAACTGTTAACGATTCTAAAATCGCAAGAAAAAGTGACAGAATACAATCAAAATATAGGAAAAAACAATATATTTGCAATCAATTAATTGGGGTTTGAGAAAATCTCGTTTAATTTAGTTAAGTCTAGTTTAGTTTTTGTGTTGGTTGAGGGCAGCGATTGCTGCCCTCAAATGTTTATCATTCTCTATGAGCAT
>CACXDY010000026.1 GCA_902766505.1 uncultured Prevotellaceae bacterium | reverse complement strand
TTTTCAGCCATATTTATTTTGTTTATTACTAACTATGCTTTCAAAAACGCGTGCAAAATTATGCAATTTTGACGGAATATCCAAAGGGAAACGCAAAAAAATGCAATTTTAGATAATGGCATTTAAAAATGTCTCCAAAAGTCTTTAATATTTCTTGAATTTTTATATCTTTGTACCCAAATTCTAACAAAGACCCCTCACAGTATCCAGCTGATTGTTATATGCTGAATATAGATAAAAACGTGAAGATAAATGTCATCATTATGATTGTCATGCTGATGTCTGTTGTGGCAAGAGCCTCAACGGATCCTAAGACGACATGTCCTATGGTGAAGATCGAAGCCGAACGGTTGCCAGACCTGAATATACCCCGTAACAGTCATTCTGCCTTCTGCTTAAACGGCGAGGTGACGGTATTCGGCGGACATACGACGAATTTTATACCAACCCCCACGGCAGAATACTATAAAAACGGCAAGTGGCATCTGATGGAGATGGCTTATCCTCACGACAACGCTCTCTGCTTGGTGCTCCGTTCTGGCAAGGTGCTTCTGGCTGGTGGACATGCCGAGCCGATGGGTGTAGGACAAAGTTATTATGTAGAGGATTATGATCCTGTGACACATACTTTCCGAGGTTTCTGTATCCTGGACAAGAAACGTACGTTTGCCTCCGGTGCCGAGCTGGACAGCGGACGGGTGGTCGTCACGGGTAACTGGTATGCTGGCGATGGCATCGAATTGTTCGACGGCGATAGGAATTTTTCTTCTGTTAAAGATGTCACACTTGGGCGTTCTGTGCCGTATCTGCTTCGTACCTCTGACTGTGATGTCATGATATTGGGTAATGAAAATATTTATGGTAAACCCCTTTGCAGCGATACCGTAGAGCGTTTGAAAGGCACCTCATTACATATACCTTTATTAAATAAATGGCAACCGATTGCTTTCGAAGCTCCTTTCTGCAATGACCTCGGTTTTATTGGCGATGAGTCTGAAGGCAACTTCACCTACCTGTTAGCTGTGCAGGACTGGAGTGACAGAATCCAGACACAGTTTCAGTTTGGACGCCCGATGGCCTTCATGTTGGTGCGTGACACTACCTTCTCAATGCTCCCCACCACGTGTTCCGTACCGCAGACTGGCGTTTCATCCTCCGACTCTATTCTATGGTATTCTCCCCTCATTGCCGACAGAAAAGCCCATCGGGGCTATGTGCATGGCATCGACCTGCAAGGCCGCAGTTACTTGCTCTGTGTGGAATACGACAAAAGACCAGCACCCATCACCCTCTATTATACAGACCCACTGCCTGATGCCGGGGCACCTATGATGGCACTGACTGACGACGGTGACCTGATGTTGGTTGGCGGATACAACTACAACAAAAAAAACGGAGGCAAGTTGGATAATGACAACTTCTCACCCCTGGCCACAGTCTATCTTCTCCATGTGGGCCCGCAACCCGCAAAGGCTTCCAGCAACAGCCAGTTCCACTGGTGGTGGATTCTTCTGATCTTGGCAGTAATGGTTGTCACCATGCTATTTCTCGTAAAGAAACACCGTCGGAAATCAGAACAGAATGACGCTGTGCCCAATGATTTGCCTGTCAGTTCGGATAATTCTAATGAAGAATTGATGCGCCGAATTTGTGACCTAATGGAGACTCAGAAGCTCTATCTGAATAGCGAGCTGAAGCTTAATGATGTGGCTGATGCCCTGAACACCAACCGCAACCTGATATCCAACAGTATCAACAGCCAACGGGGTTGTTCTTTCTCGCAGTTTGTTAGCACCTATCGTGTGGAACATGCCAAAAGGCTGATCCGTCGTCAGCCTGGCATTAAGATTTCTGAGGTCTGGATGCAGTCGGGTTTCTCCACGGAGGGTTCTTTCTTTCGTACCTTCAAAGCCATCACGGGCATGACTCCAAGTGAGTTCAGACAGCAAAAAGACTAACAGATGATCATTTGTTAGTCGATTGTGACGATTTGTAAGTCCTTTTCTCTTTTCATATCGTATCTTTGCACCAACATTTTTATTATAAAAACGATTATGAAAAAAATTCTACTTTTGTCAGTACTCGCTTTTATTGCGATAGTTGCAAATGCGCAAACCATTGATTTTTTCTGGAAGTACAACGATGCAGACCAAACTGCTATAGTTGTAAGTGAGGAGCGTTGGCATAAACATGGTGAAGAGGAGGTTTATGGTAATTGCCATTGTTATAGCGGTGATGTTGTCATCCCTGAGACTGCTCCTAACGGTTATACGGTAACGGGTATCGGCGAACAGAGTTTTAACGGCTGTGATGAGCTCACCTCTGTCAAGTTGCCACAAACGCTAAAAACCATCGAGGAGTTAGCTTTTCAGTTATGCACAAAGCTGAAGGACATCAGCATTCCGGCCTCTGTGGAACGGTTGGAACACGGGTGCTTTAGCGGTTCTGGCATTGAAAAACTGACCATCGAGGACGGTGACAACCCCATCACTATTGGTAGTTCCTATATGGTCTACGGCTCGCTCTTCTGGGGTATGGATGCTTTGCGCAAAGCCTACATAGGTCGTAATTTCACCGTCAACAATCCCAGTGCCGAAGAAACGGGAGGTCCCAAGGGCTTGTTTTATGTCTGTGAGTACATTGAAGAAGTGACAATGGGTGCCAAGGTTACGCGGTTGCACGATGGTGAGTTTTACGCTTGTAAGGCTCTGAAAAATGCAGAAATGGGTTCTACAACGGTCATTCCTCACAACTGCTTCCAATATTGCGAATCACTGGCGAAAGTAACTGGTGTCATGGAGTCAATCACAGAAATAGGAAACTATGCTTTTGCCAATACTTCTGTTTTTGGAAAGGGTTCTACTATTAATTTGGATATTATGACCAATTTGAAAACCATTGGCGAAGGTGCATTCATGGAGTCAGGATCTTCAAAGGCCATTATTCCTGCCAGTGTAGAAAAGATCGGTGACGCTGCATTCGGCTTCATGCCAAACCTGATAGAACTGCAAAGCATGGCTGTCGTTCCTCCTACTTGCTCTATTTTCGGTCCTGTCAGCGAGGAAATGTATCAGACCTGCAAACTTATCGTGCCTAAAGGTAGTGAGGATGCCTATAAGGCTGCTGACGGCTGGAAGAACTTCTATATTATTGAGGCTATTGAGGCAGACATTAATAGTGTACAAGTAGATAAAACTGTCACTGAAAGATTTTCTCTCAGCGGCCAGCGTGTCAATAGCAATCATCGCGGTATTGTTATCCAACGAACCAATGACGGACGTTCTCGTAAGATCCTTAATCGATAAAACACGGGGTCGGAGCAGATAATCACTTTCTCCGACTCCCGAAACCTTGACTTACAGGGATATGTCTGGGAAAATCTATTCGTAGTCTGTTGGGTCGGGAATGCCAGCTTCGGCGAGGGCTTCGCGACGCTCGACACAGGTGCCGCATTTGCCGCAGTGCTTTTCGCCACCGCGATAGCATGACCAGGTTTTTGCGTAGTCGATGCCCAGTTCCTTGCCTCGTGCGGCTATCTGACCTTTCGTCATGTTGCAATAAGGTGAGAGCAGGCGGACACCGTTGAAGGTGCCGGCATGAGCGGCGGCATCGAAGGCTTCGACGAACTCCGGACGACAATCTGGATAGATGGTGTGGTCGCCACCGTGATTGGCCATCATGATATACTGCAGCTCGTTGGTTTCTGCCATACCCGCAGCGATGGCCAGCATGATACCATTGCGGAAGGGCACTACCGTCGACTTCATGTTTTCGTCGGCATAGTGGCCCTCGGGAATGGCCG
>CACXDY010000025.1 GCA_902766505.1 uncultured Prevotellaceae bacterium | reverse complement strand
ATGAGCAAAGAGACCCTTTGCTGTCAGGTTTGGATGATTTTTCCAATTTATTAGACGATTGTTACATCATATATTACAAAAAAACTATTATTTTGCATTCGATAGCAAACTGTCGTCTCAAACGAAGATTTCAGATTAATCACAATAACCAAATATGAACAAGCTACTTTTATCCTTCATTGGTTTATTTGCCATGAGTGTTTCGGCCTCCGCCCAGTCACAGATACAAGAGGTGTCATTCGCCAAGGTCCACCTGACCGACGGTTTTTGGGCGCCACGCATTGAAATCAACCGCACTGTGAGTATTCCATCGGCTTTTCGGGAATGCGAGAAGAACGGACGATTTGACAATTTTGCCCTTGCCGCGCAAAACAATGGCCGCATGACCACCACAGTCAAGGAACATCAAGGCGATTTTTCGTTTGATGACACCGACCCCTACAAAATTATAGAAGGAGCCTCGTACTCACTTGCCGTACACTACGACAAGCAACTCGACCATTATCTTGACTCCGTGATCAACCTCATCTCCCTGGCCCAGGAGCCCGATGGTTACCTGACCACCTGTGTAACCAACAAATGCACACGTCTGAGTGGCTGGTGGGGCACACACCGATGGGAGCGCATCAACTCACATGAACTGTATAATTCCGGTCATCTGATAGAGAGTGCCGTTGCGCATTACCGTGCTACGGGCAAACGGAATTTTCTCAACGTAGCCATCAAGAATGCCGACCTTGTTTGTAAAACGTTCGGTCCGAATGAGGGTCAGATTCACCGACCAGGTGGTCATCCCATCATCGAAATGGCTCTCTGTAAGCTCTATAAAGTCACCGGCAACAAGAAATACCTTGAAGGCGCGAAATATTTTGTCGAGGAAACGGGTCGTTGCACTGACGGTCACCATCCTTCAGAATACTCCCAGGACCATAAGCCCATCCTCCAGCAAGACGAGATTGTGGGTCATGCTGTCCGTGCCGGTTATCTATTCAGCGGTGTTGCCGACGTGGCGTCACTCACAGGCGATCAATCCTATTTCAAAGCCCTGGAGCGTATCTGGGAAAACATGTCGTCGAAGAAACTTTTCATCACCGGCGGCATTGGCAGTCGTCCACAGGGAGAGGGTTTCGGACCTAACTATGAGTTATGGAATCATACCGCCTATTGCGAGACCTGTGCCGCTATCGCCAATGTCTATTGGAACTACCGCATGTTTCTTGCCACTGGCGACAGCAAATATATCGATGTATGCGAGCGCGCCCTTTACAACAATGTATTGAGTGGTGTTTCACTCAGCGGCGATAAATTCTTCTACGACAATCCACTTGAGAGTGACGGTGAGCACGAACGCCAGAGATGGTTTGGCTGTGCCTGTTGCCCAGGCAATGTGACCCGTTTCATTGCCTCAGTCCCGGGATATATCTATGCACGGCAAGGCAAGGACATCTACGTGAACCTCTATGCCCAAGGGAAGGCTGAGATTGGCCCAGTGGAGTTGGAGCAGACGACAGACTATCCCTGGGACGGCCATGTCAGCATCCGCATTACCAAGGGCGGCGGCAAATATGCCATCAAGCTGCGCATCCCCTCGTGGCTCAAGGATAGTCCCACGAACAACAATCTCTACACCTATGCCGATGCAGCCCCGGTATTCAGTTGCTCCGTCAACGGTTCGCCAGTCACCGCCACCACCACCTCAGGCTACCTCACTCTGCAGCGCAACTGGAAAAAAGGCGATGTCATAGAACTTGACCTCCCTATGACAGTCCGGAGAATCGTTGCCAATGACAATGCTGTGGACGACCGCCATAAAGTGGCCCTTGAGCGCGGTCCAGTGGTCTACTGTTTGGAAGGTTCAGACCAGTCAGACGGAAAGGTGTTCAACAAATACCTTCTCAACAACACACCTATTGAAACCCATTTCGAGAAAGACCTTCTCGGTGGTGTGATGGTCGTGGAAGGGACGGCCAAACAACTTGAGCCCAATGGCGAAGTCACCGACAGCCATTTCAAGGCCATCCCCTACTCCACCTGGAACAACCGCGGTCCACAGCAAATGGAGATATGGATTGCCAACAGTCCTTTGAAAGCAGTACCTACCCCCCAGCCTACCATCGCCACGATGGCCCAGACATTCTCCAACCGTGGTCCCATCCAGAACGATGCTCCCGAAACGGCCCCCACAGACTCCTGGGCAGGAGGAGTGAATGACCAATGGGAGCCAACACATTCGGCCGACATTTCCAAGCCCTACCATTACTGGTGGTTAAAGCGCGGTACCACCGAGGCCATCTCCTATCAGTTTGACAAAGAATATGAAGTTTCCAACGTACAAGTCTATTGGCTGCAACTCGACCATTACGACGGCAGCTTCCGTACACCAGAGTCATGGTCGCTCTACTATCTTACCACAGACAACCAATGGCGTGAAGTGGAAGAACATACGGCATACGGTGTGATGACCGACTGTTATAACAGTGTGGATTTCCGTCCTGTCCGTACGAAAGGATTGAAGATACTGGCCAAACTCAGAGAAGGACAATCCGGAGGAGTGCTGGAATGGAAAATCAATTACGGTCAGACCCTCGATGATGCCATAGCAGGAAAGAAAGCCTATTTCCAAGGATATGAAATCAGATAATCACTACAATATACGCCAAACCGACATGACATCACGCCACCTGTTCAGCCTTGTGCTGATGTTGACAATCCTCTGTCCAACGATTTCCCTTGCTCAGAAGAAAGTGTATATTCCTGAAGACCTCCGTGGTACGGACCTTACATGCGATACCTCGCAATGGTCGTTTCAGCGCAGCATAGAGACCCCAGACCTCATCTTCATGTGGGAGAAAGGATTCGGGCAAGACCTCAACCACCCGCCACTTCTGGAAGGTAAGCCAATGGCTTTCCGATTAGACAACCTCAGGTATCGTGTGCAGCATTTCTATCATTTCTTCCGCGACACTCTTGGATGGGGAAGTACCATGTCAAAAGCTGACCGCTACAAGATGATGGTCATGGTGAACTATTCGCTCGACGGTACTGCCTATGGTGGCACTTACGACAATTTCATCGGTGCGCTATGGGTAGCTCCCAATCGCATTCTGGATGAAAAAATGAATTGCATGGCGCATGAATTGGGACATTCCTTCCAGGCCCAGATTATGGCCGACAGTATAGGAGAGTGCTGGGGCGGCACCGGATTTTTCGAGATGACTTCGCAGTGGATGCTCTGGCAGGTCAACCCCGACTGGCTTACCGATGAGAACTATCATTTCGAAGCCTTCAAGAAACTTACCCACAAGGCATTCCTCCATATGGAGAACATCTATCATTCACCTTACGTTATTCAGTGGTGGAGCGACCTGCGTGGCAGAAAGAGTATTGCAGAGCTCTTCCGCCAAGGTCGTATAGGTGAAGACCCAGCAACGACCTATATGCGCATGTACGGGCTTAGCCAACAAGATTTCTGCGACGAGATGTTTCGAGGTTATCAGCATCTGGTGAATTTTGATTTCCAACATGCCCGCCGTGAGACACGCCGCTATGCCTGCACATTTGACACCGAACTACAAGATAAAGGCAAGGGATGGTACTGTCCTAATGACATACCCGAGGGATACGGTTTCAATGCCATCCGACTGGACGAACGTGTAAATCTCAATGCCACCACCTTCAAGGTGCGCGTCAAGGGCAGCCATTTGCGCTATGGTTTCGTGGGTATCACCACCGACGATGAATGCCTCTATGGTGCAGTCAACGGCACTACACTCAGCATCCCCAAGAACAAGCAGTTGCAGCATCTCTATCTTGTAGTGATGGGAGCGCCCCAACGCCACGAAGACGTGATAACAGCCCATTCGGACAACCCAGAACAATTCACCTACCGCCAGTACCCTTATGCCTTCAAGATATCCAATTAAGATAGCAGTACTTCTGATTGTTGTGTTACTCGCCAGCCATATCACAGGGGCACTGGCGCAGTCGCATACCCACATCCATATAAGTCAGGATGGTGGGCACTGGGATTTTCCCATTGTGAGCGACAGCATCTCGGATATGGGAGTAAGTGGTGACCTGCGAAACCTACAAGTCAATCTGAAATCCTCCCAAAGCGTGCCATTCCCCATCGAACAGATGGACAGCATGACTTTTGAAAATGAGCCAGCCACAGAGAGCAAAGACCATTACAAGGTTTTCCCGCTTTATATCACCACTGCCGACGGCAGTGAGATTACCTCAAGGGATTATTACACCCCTTGTCATCTCTCCCTGGGTGGACTTGGGTCGTTTTCCAACTATTCCGGCACAGGCGGCATCCGCGGACGTGGCAACAGTTCATTTCTATGGTATGACAAAAAGCCCTTCCGTATCAAGCTCGATGACAAGCACAAAATGCTCGGCCTGCCGAAGGCCAAAAGTTGGGTGCTGTTGGCCAACTACCGCGATGTGACCGACATGATGAACACTTTTGTTTTCGAGATGGGTGAAGCCCTCGGCCTTGCCTATACCAACCACACCAGATACGTAGAACTATTTGTCAATGGAGACTACAGAGGTGTTTACCAATTGACCGAGCAGGTGCAACAAAACAGCAACCGAGTGGCTATCAGCAAAGACCGGGGAATCCTCATCTCGCTTGACGTGGATGACGGTCCCGGTGAGAATCCATACGCTGACGACAATTTCTGGAGCGAGGTTTACCGTATGCCTGTAAGCGTGAAATATCCAGATGATGAATATTTCACCACCAACACTGTAGACAGCGTACGTGCTGTATTCGGAGAGTTGGAGCATGCCATCAAATCGAAGAATTACGAGCAGGTGAAAGAGTTGCTCGACATCCCTTCTTTCATCAAATACTTGCAGATACAGGAGTTTGTCTATAATGTGGAACTCTCCGCTCCCCGCTCCATCTTCATGTATAAAGACGGCGATGGCAAATGGTTTATGGGACCACTTTGGGATTTTGACGCCGGTTACGATTTCGACTGGAGTCAGATGACCACCGGCCATAACTACTTTGCGGACTTCCGGGAGACCGTGATGGGCACCAACCCTCTGAAACGCAACGGCAACTACAGTTACGTACCCCAGTTTTTCACCGACCTTTTCGGCTGCAAGGAATTCGTGGAAGCATATAAGGCACAATGGGCTGCCATCAAAGACACCATTGTCACACATTCGTGGGGAGAGTGTATGAAATATGTGGAGCAATTACGAGCATCGGGAGCCATCGACCGCGAAATGAGACGATGGCCGTTGGCAGGAAAGAACTACGACGAGGAGTTGGACAAGATGTATCACTGGCTTCAGAACCGTCTTATACATATGTCGTATCTCATAGCTGCCATCCCCGTTCCCGACGATACCCCGACGAACGACGACCAACTATGTGGCACTATCAACGTGCAGACGACTATGGACTGGAACAGCGGGTTCGACCAAGCCTCGCATATTGCCATCAACAAACAGCAAGTACTGAATCTGATGGGTGT
>CACXDY010000024.1 GCA_902766505.1 uncultured Prevotellaceae bacterium | reverse complement strand
CATGGAGATGGCCGCCATGTTCCTTGAGGAAGCCTTGGCCAAAATACGCGCCGGACGTGCCAATATCGCCATTGTCAGCGGCGTGAGGGTGGAGTCGTATGGAAGCATGGTGCCACTCAACCAGGTGGCCAATGTGTCCACACCCGACCCACGCACCATCGCCATCCGTCCCTGGGACAAGAAGATGATTCGTACGATTGAGAAAGCCATCATGGACTCGGATGTCGGCATCACACCGGAGAACAACGGCGAGATTATACGCCTCAATATCCCGCAACCCACAGAGGAGCGCCGCCGCGACCTTACCAAGCAGTGCAATAAAATTGCTGAGAAGGCAAAGGTGGAAGTCCGCAATGTCAGAAGCGACATCAAGGACAAATTGAAGAAAGCCATCAAGGATGGCCTCTCCGAGGATAATGAGAAGGACGCCGAACTGGAACTCCAGAAGCTGCACGACAAGTACATCAAGAAAATTGATGAGATTCTTGCCGCCAAGAACAAGGAAATCATGACCGTATAGGCCTGGTGAGAGGACTTGTCATACGAAATACCGGAAGTTGGTACACCGTGCTCACCGATGAGGGGGAGACCGTGGAAAGCAAAATCAAAGGCAATTTCCGGTTGAAAGGGATACGCAGCACCAATCCGGTGGCTGTGGGCGACCGCGTGGGAATCATACGCAACCAGGAGGGTACGGCCTTCATACATGAGATAGAGGACCGACGCAACTATATCATACGCCGCTCTTCCAATCTCTCAAAGCAAAGCCATATCATCGCGGCAAATGTCGACCAGGCTGTTCTCATCATCACCGTCGACCATCCCGTCACCTCCACGACGTTCATCGACCGCTTTTTGGCTTCCGCCGAGGCCTATCGCGTACCCGTGCTGATGGTCTTCAACAAGACCGACCTGTTGGACGACGACGGCCTGAGACTCCAGCAGATGATGGTCACGCTTTATGAGACCATCGGATATGAATGCCGGCAGGTGTCGGCAGTCACCGGAATGGGTGTCGCTGAGCTGCTCGATGACCTGCGGGGAAAAGTGTCGTGTTTCAGCGGAAATAGTGGGGTGGGGAAATCCACCCTTCTCAACAGGCTCATCCCTGGCCTGCAGTTGAGGACGGCGGAGATTTCCGAGGCTCATAACTTGGGCACCCATACCACCACGTTTAGCGAGATGCTGCGCATACCGGGCGGAGGATGGGCCATCGACACGCCCGGTATAAAAGGTTTCGGCACCTTCGACATGAAACCTCAGGAAATCTGCGGCTATTTCAAGGAAATCTTCCATTTCTCACATGACTGCCGCTTCGCCAACTGCACCCATACCCACGAACCGGGGTGTGCGGTGCTCAAAGCTCTCGACGAACACTATATCGCCGAGAGCAGATACCATTCTTATGTCAGTATGCTCAATGACCAGGATGAGGCTAAATACCGTGAGGCTTACTGATAATCATCTTTTATTCATACCCAACTCATGAACATTATTCAACGATTCTTGCTCTCCGCAGCAGTCTTGGCGGCTGGTGGTCTACATCTTGCCGCACAAACAGAGACAGACCAGGCGGTTCACCCTAAAGTAGGAACCTCTGCACAAGGCAGCGGACTGAGCATACGACTTGTCAACAAGCACATCAACTACAGTGGTGCTGCTGCGGAATACCGCGATGTCTATGTCAACTCACCCAAATCGGCCAATATTCATCCCGACGGCACGAAATATTATGTCAACTCGCTGGAGGGATGTGCCACCATCGTCTATGATATGAAGACGCATAAGCGGCTGTCGGTCATTCAATATAAGTTTGAGGACAAAAAGGATGCCGCACTGTGGAGCAAACCAAGCAACCTCTATCCTTTCACTCATTATACGGAGCATCTCAATACGTTTATGGGAAAACCCGTGGAGAGCACTTTCTCACATGGAGGGCGGTATCTGTGGATTCCCTTCTACCGCCGGACCTACGACCTCAATGCGCAGGACCCTTCGGCCATCGCCATTGTCGATACACGTACCGACAAGATTGTCAGACTCATGGAAACGGGACCCCTGCCCAAGATGGTGGCTTGTTCTCACGACGGAAAGCATGTGGCCATCACACACTGGGGCAACAACACCGTAGGCATCGTCAATGTAGCCAGCCTCAATCCCGAGGATTGGTATCATGAGAAACTGCTGGTGGTGGATTATGTGCTGCCCCTCAATTTCAGCCTCACCGAACAGGTGGACCGTGACAACAAAAGTGGATACTGCCTACGTGGAACGGTCTTTACCGAAGACGACAAATACCTCCTTGTAGGATGTATGGGCGGGAATGGTGGCATCGCGGTCATCGATATGGAGACACAGGAGTATTTAGGGCGTGTGTTGGGAATGATGGCCAACGTACGTCACCTTGTCATCCGTGATGGTTATCTATATCTCAGTATCAACAAGGCTGGCTATGTGCAGCGCATACCACTCAGCAAGTTTATGGCTGCCGCCAAGAGCATGAAGGGAAAAGCAAAGACCACCACACTTTCCGGTTGGCAAAGTTGTCAGGTGGGGGCTGGCGCCAGGACCATCGAAATCTCTCCTTCCGGACATTTCGTCTTCGCAGCATGCAACCTTGCCAGCAAACTTTATGTGGTCGACACAAGGACGATGAAAACAGTTTGTTCCATCGATGTGGATTCCTATCCTGTAGGACTGGACATCTCCAACGATGGGCGGTTGGTCATCGTCACCTCGCAGGGCAGGAGCAACAGAGGAGGAAATGCCGTGAATCTTTATGAGGTAGAGTATGATGAACCCGAGCCCGTCTTGAAAAACACCGACGGCGCCGCCGTCCTTGATTCTTTGGAGCACCGCTCAGAACCAGATTTAGAAAAAGACAATATCGCCATCGTGAACGAACACGATGGCGATAGTTATTTAACCTATGCCGCTGTAGCAGGAGGAGCCGTCATCCTTGCCGCCATCGCCCTCCTATGGCGCAAACGCTCCCACACATAACCCAGCACCAAGGTACAGCAAAAAAAACCAAAACGTGCGCAGCAAAGTACCAGAGGATAGGTCAGAGCGAGCATGTCAGGGAACAGCAAAAAAACATAACGAGCGTAGCAAAGTAAAAAAGCAAACAACGAGCGCAGCAAAATAAGAACCTCAAGGAGAGCTCAGCAAAAACCCAATAACGAGCGAAGCAAAGTTACCCCACGCCAAAGTGAGCGAAGCGAACACAAATAAGGAAACCGCGACCGCTTCTAAGGGAGCGGTACCTTAGTGAACGAGCGCCGAGTAGGCGCGGTTG
>CACXDY010000023.1 GCA_902766505.1 uncultured Prevotellaceae bacterium | reverse complement strand
GTACCACAATGCCATGGCTTTGGTCAAGAACGACGCAGCCATCTATGTGGCCGATGCCGAGGCACCGGAAAAACTGATGGATACCGCTCTGGCAACAGTAACGGACGCCGGGCGTTTGAAAACACTGAGCACGAACATCAAGAAAATGGCCAAGCCCAACTCCGCCGAGGAAATCGCCGACAGGGTATTGGCTATGGTCAACATCAATGAAAAGTAAGAAATGACAGGCATAGACAACATCAAAGCTGTATATTTTGTGGGAGCAGGTGGCATAGGCATGAGCGCCTTGGCACGCTATTTCCTCCACAAAGGGCTTTTTGTGGCCGGATACGACAAAACTCCATCGCCTCTGACCCGTAAACTGGAAGAGGAGGGAATGTCGCTGCATTATGAGGACAACATCGAGGAAATTCCCGCTCCCTGCCGCGACAAAGCCACCACACTGGTTGTCTACACACCTGCCATACCTTCAGAGCACAGCGAGCTCACCCTTTTCCGCAACGAGGGATTCCGTATCGAGAAACGCGCACAGGTTCTCGGCACCCTGACCCGTTCGCACAAGGGACTCTGCGTTGCCGGTACCCATGGCAAGACCACCACATCATCGATGTGCGCACACATCATGCACCAAAGTCATGTCGACTGCAATGCATTCCTCGGTGGCATCTCCATGAACTACGGCACCAACTACATTCTCTCCGACAGCGACTATGTCGTCATCGAAGCCGATGAGTATGACCGCTCGTTCCACTGGCTCCAGCCCTGGATGACCGTCATCACCGCCACCGACCCCGACCATCTCGACATCTATGGCACCAAGGAGGCCTATCTGGAAAGTTTCCGCCACTACACCACCCTCATCAAACCGGGCGGTGCACTCATCCTGCACACCGGACTGGAGATGAAAGCCGACACGCCTGAAGGCGTGACCACCTACACCTATAGCCGCGACGAGGGCGACTTCCATGCCGCCAACATCGTCATCGACAACGGTGATATCACCTTCGACTTCATCTCACCGATTGAGTCGGTGAACAATGTCTCACTGGGACAGCCTGTGCCCATCAACATCGAGAATGCCGTTGCCGCCATGGCCATGGCACAACTCAACGGCTGCACGGCACAGGAACTCCGCGACGGCATCGGCACCTACAAGGGAGTGGAGCGGAGGTTTGACGTCAAACTCAAGGACGACCGTCATGTGGTCATCAGCGACTATGCCCACCACCCGATGGAAATCCACCAGAGCGCCAAAAGCATCCGTGAACTGTACCGCCACCGCAAGGTGACCGTGATTTTCCAGCCACACCTCTACACCCGCACCCGCGACTTCTACCGCGAGTTTGCCAACAGCCTGAGTCAGCTCGACGAGGTCGTGCTCTGCGACATTTATCCCGCACGCGAGGAACCCATCCCCGGTGTGACATCAAAACTCATCTACGACAACCTGAAACCGGGCGTAGAGCGGTCGATGATCACCAAGGATGAGGTGCTCGACTACGTGGCCAGCCGCGATTTCGACGTACTCGTAATCCTCGGTGCCGGAGACCTTGACAATTACGCGGACCAAATCACTGAGATTCTCAGAAAAAAGTAATATGCGTATCTTTAAAAAGACCATATTCATCCTGCTCAATCTGGCACTCGCAGTCTATCTGGTGCTGGCCATCACCTCATTCAACAAACCCGACCTCTCGGGGGTTGTGTGCAATAAGGTGCAGATTACCATCGCCGATAGAGACTCCAGCGGATTCCTCAGCACCCATGAGGTGAAAAAACTGCTTTCCAACAAGCAGATCTACCCCATCGGACAGCGGATCATGGACATCGACCTGAGAGCGATAGAGGGCACCTTGAAGCAGAACACATTCATCGACAATGTGGAGTGCTACAAGACTGGCGACGGCCTTGTGGGCATCACAGTCACCCAGCGGCTTCCCCTCCTGAGGGTGAAATCCGAGGACGGGCAAGACTACTATCTCGATACCGACGGCAAAATCATGCAAAGAGGACGCTATTCCTCCAACCTGATAGTGGCCACCGGCAACATCAACAACTGGTATGCCGAGAACTACCTGGCGCTTGTGGCCCGATGGATCACGGAAAACAAGTTGTGGTACAACCAAGTGGAGCAAATCAACATCCTTCCCAACAAGAGCATGGAGATTGTGCCCCGCATCGGCGGACATATCATCAACCTTGGCCGACTGCCGGAGAGCAGCGACAAGAACCGCCGCGAGAAGAACGTTGCCCGTTTCATGGAACGCAAGCTGGAGCGACTCGACAAGTTCTACCGTTACGGACTCAATGAGGTGGGATGGAACAAATACTCTTACATCAACCTCGAGTTCGACAACCAGATTATCTGCCGGAGAGACAACCACAAGCATCATGCTGACGAGACACTCGCCGAAGACTAACAACGACCCAAAACAAGTGAAATACATAACATACTAACAAATATGGCAGCAAAGGAATTCCAAGTAGCTATTGAATTGGGCTCTTCAAAAATCACCGGAATCGCCGGCAAGAAGAGCATGGACGGCAGCATTCAAGTGCTTGCCGTCGTCAGGGAGGACGCCACATCCTGCATCCGCAAGGGAGTGGTCTACAACATCGACAAGACCAGCGCTTGTCTGACCAGCATTATCAAGAAACTGAAGACACTTCTGAAATCTGAAATTTCCCAGGTATATGTTGGCGTGGGAGGACAATCCATCAGAAGTATCCGCAACGTGATTGTCAAAAACTTGCCCGAGGACACCATCATCTCACAAGACATGATCAACGAGTTGATGGACAACAACCGCAGCATGTCGTATCCCGATTTGGAGATTTTGGACGCCGCCACCCAGGAATACAAGGTGGGTACCCAATATCAGATAGAACCGGTGGGCATCCAGTGCACCAAACTCGAGGGCAACTTCCTCAACATCCTCTACCGCAAGTCGTTCTACCGTAACCTGAACAAGTGTTTCGAAAACGCCAATATCAGCATCGCCGAGATGTATCTCGCACCTATCGCACTGGCTCACAGCGTGCTCACAGAAGCCGAGAAGCGCAGTGGATGTATGCTGGTAGACCTTGGTGCCGACACCACCACCGTTTCGGTATACTACAAGAACATCCTCCGCCAGCTTGCCGTGATTCCTCTCGGTGGAAACAATATCACCAAAGACATCACTTCGCTGCAAATCGACGACAACGATGCTGAGGAACTGAAAATCAAATATGCTTCGGCTATCGCAGAGAACAACGACGCTGACCCAAACAGCACTATCCAAATTGACAAAGACCGGACGATTGACCGCCAGTCGTTCATCGACATCGTGGAAGCCCGCGTCAGCGAGATTGTGCAAAATGCCTGGTGCCAGGTGCCGTCAGAATACAACGACAAACTCCTTGGAGGCATCGTCCTCACCGGTGGCGGTTCCAACATGAAAGACATCAAGAAAGCGTTCACCGCAGCCACCAACATCACCAAGGTGCGTATCGCCAACAACGTGACATTCAACGTGACATCCACCGACAATGACGTGAATGCAAAGAACGGCACGATGAACACCATTCTCGGACTGCTCGCCAAGGGCGACATGAACTGCGCCGGACAGACATTGGTGAAGCCCGACTTGTTTGGTGGTGCCGATTCTACTGAGCCAACCATAACGACAGAACCGCCGCGCCGCAGAACTGAGGATGGCCGCGGAAGAGTCATCTCTCCACAAGAGCTTGAGGAGATAGAGCGGAAACGCCGCATTGCAGAAACCAAGCCTGAGCCTCAGGTGACACATGAGCCTGAAGAGGACACCAACAGCAAGAAGAAAGGCGGTTTCTTCTCACGCTATATGGAAAAAATCAAGGAATTCGGCACCAAGATTATCAGTGAGGAAACTGATGATGAGGGCAGAAGATAATCCTACATCCATTCAATTATCATAAGTCAATACACTGTAGCACCAAAAATAACAACAGGAAATGGCAGACCGTAATAATAAATCTGAGGCTCTCGACTTTGTCGACCTCCCAAAAGAGAACTGTATCATCAAAGTCATCGGCGTGGGCGGCGGTGGCGGCAATGCTGTCAACCATATGTACCGCGAAGGAATCCACGATGTGACTTTCGTACTTTGCAATACTGACCGCCAGGCACTCAACGACTCACCCGTACCCGTTCACATCCAGCTCGGTCAGGAGGGTCTTGGAGCCGGCAACAAACCGGAGAAAGCCCGCAAGGCTGCCGAGGAGAGCGAAGACGATATCCGCCGCATGCTCAACGACGGCACCAAGATGTCCTTCATCACTGCAGGTATGGGTGGTGGCACCGGAACAGGTGCTGCCCCAGTCATCGCCCGTGTCTCCAAGGAACTGGGCATTCTGACCGTAGGAATCGTGACCATCCCCTTCCGCTTCGAAGGTCCCAACAAAATCGACCAGGCTCTGGATGGCGTAGAGGAGATGGCCAAGCATGTGGATGCCCTGCTCGTCATCAACAATGAGCGTCTGCGCGAAATCTATCCCGACTACTCAGTGCTGAATGCCTTTGCCAAGGCCGACGACACCCTGAGCATTGCCGCCAAGAGTATTGCCGAAATCATCACCGTTCACGGACTCATCAACCTCGACTTCAATGATGTGCGTACAGTCCTCAAGGACGGTGGCGTAGCCATCATGAGTACTGGTTATGGTGAGGGAGAGAACCGTGTGAAAAATGCCATCAGCGATGCACTCAACTCACCGCTTCTCAACGACAACGATGTGTTCAACTCCAAGAAGATTCTTCTCAGCATCACCTTCGCCAACGACAAGGAGAGCGGTGGCCTGATGATGGAGGAAATGAACGACGTGAACGACTTCATGGCGAAATTCGGCGAAGATTTCGAAATCAAGTGGGGACTCGCCGTAGACCCGGAACTGGGCAAGAAAGTGAAAGTGACCATCCTGGCCACTGGCTTCGGCATCGAAAATGTCGACGGCATGAACAGCCACATCAAGAAGATGAAGCCGGAAGACCAGCAGCGTATAGCAGAGGAAGAAGACAAGCGCATTGAGCGTGACCTTCGCCGCCAACGCTATTACACCAATGAAAACAAGAAACCGCTGAAGCGCCGTCCACACATCTATCTCTTCAATCAGGAAGACCTTGACAACGAGGATGTCATCCTGGCCGTGGAGAGCACTCCCACCATCCGCCGCACCAAGAAAATGCTGGACGACATCCGTCATCTCTCAGCAGGCGACAGCGAGGAGACCAGCGACAAGGGCAACATGCAGGAGAACAGCAATAAAATCATCTTCTAATCCATCTGCGTCATGACACTATTCGACCAAATCAGCGAAGATATCAAGGCGGCCATGAAGGCCCGCGACAAAGTGAGGTTGGAAACCCTGCGCAACATCAAGAAAGTGTTTCTTGAGGCAAAGACCGCTCCCGGCGCCAATGACACGCTGGAAGATGCCGATGCACTGAAAATCATTCAGAAGCTGGCCAAACAGGGCCGCGAGTCGGCTGCCACCTTCACCGAGAAGGGCCGCCAGGACCTGGCAGACAGCGAACTGGCCCAGGTGGCTGTGATTGAAGGCTATCTTCCCCAGCAACTCAGTGAGCAGGAAATCGAGAAGGCCGTAAGCGCCATCATTGCCGAGACGGGCGCCCAGGGAATGAAGGACATGGGCAAGGTCATGGGAATGGCCAGCAAACAGATGGCCGGCCGTGCTGATGGCCGCACCATCTCCACCATCGTGAAAAAACTGCTGTCATAGCTAAACAAACAGCTGCCTGAGCACGTCCAGCGACTTCAGTTGGGGGAAATCGGGCACATGCAGCCGGTAATAATCCAAAATCACCTCTGTGCAACGGTTGCGCTCCGCGCGCGACATGGCACAGAGGTGCATGGTTTTATATGACAGGCGCATGAGCAGTGAAATTTTGGAAGCCTCCGCGGGCATGAGGAAATGCCCATGGTCGGGCAGTGTCTTGGTGAAACACGCATTGAGCAAATCAAAATATCCACCATCCTCCGCATGTTCCGTATTGGGGAAGAAGCCGATAAACCTTGACATCCTGATCATAAAGACAAGATGGAAATTGGCAAACCGCTCCTCCACCCCGTCCAACCATTCCAGACTGATGTCCACGAAGTCGAAAAGATTCTGGTTGTCGCTCTCCAGGCGCGTGGCATGACAGAGAAACTCTGCCAAAAACATGGAGATGGACAATTTATAGGGATTGGTCTGCAGGTCAGGAAGAGGATGCCATAGCCGGATGTCATTGAGCCGCTGCAACCCCTGACGCATACGGTAATCAAAGTCTACCTCGACCATCGAAAGCGGAAGGAAAAATTGCCTGCGCATCTTTCCACGGGGCGAGCGCGACAACCTCACCATAAACGACAGCCGACCATATTGTCTGGTGAGCATGTCGACCACCAAACCCTGGTCGCCATACTTCACGCTCCGGAGCACCACGGCATGAGTTCTTGACATCTGCATGGGGTAAAGTTACGCCAAATCATCTATATAAACAAGGTTTTTGCAGATAAAAATCAGAAAATTGAATCTATTTGCAAAAAAATAGTGATAAAATTTGCACAGTTCCCACAAAAGCAGTACCTTTGTATCCGCAATTTAAGTCAACGGTCCATTCGTCTATCGGTTAGGACGAGAGCTTTTCATTCTCTCAAGAGCAGTTCGACTCTGCTATGGACTGCAAGAAACAAAAAAGAAGTATAAGAAGATGGCAAACCACAAATCATCACTCAAAAGAATCCGTCAGGACAAGAAAAAACAACTCCACAACAAGTATTACGCAAAGACCATGCGCAATGCCGTGCGCAAACTTCGTGCCATGACCAACAAAGATGAAGCTGCGAAGCTTTATCCCAGTGTGCAGAAAATGCTCGACAAGTTGGCCAAGACCAACATCATCCACCGCAACAAGGCTGCCAACCTCAAGAGGAGCCTTTCGCGTCAGATCAACAAGATGTAATAGCGTACTCAAGGAGTATTAGAAATACTGAGGCTGCAACCCAAAAAGGTTGCAGCCTTTTGCCTTTTCGCCCTATGAGGCAATGCATTTCCCACTTGTTTTGACCGGGTATCAGAAATCCTGAAAAAAGTGGGTTTTTATAGTGTTTTTTAACGTTCAAAAGACATTGTTTTTATGCGGATTTCTTCGGTTTTCTCCTTATTTTTTCGTAATTTTGCAGAGTATAAAAAAGTATGTCAGAAATGTCAGAAAATCAGAATCCCGAGAACAATTACAGTGCGAAAAACATACAGGTGCTGGAAGGTCTTGAGGCCGTCAGAAAGCGCCCCGCCATGTATATTGGCGACATCAGTGAGAAAGGTCTTCACCACCTGGTGAACGAGACCGTCGACAACTCCATCGATGAGGCGATGGCAGGTTATTGCACGCACATCGAGGTAACCATCAATGAGGACAACTCCATCACGGTACTCGACAACGGCCGTGGTATCCCCGTGGATGAGCACAAGAAACTTCACAAGTCGGCTCTGGAGGTCGTCATGACCGTGCTCCATGCCGGCGGCAAGTTCGATAAAGGCTCCTACAAGGTGAGTGGTGGTCTTCATGGCGTGGGTGTGAGTTGTGTGAACGCCCTCTCCTCTCACATGTTGTCCCAAGTGTTCCGCGACGGAAAGATTTACCAACAGGAATATGAGAAGGGCAAGCCCCTCTACCCTGTCCGCATTGTCGGCGAGACCGACCGTCAGGGTACCCGCCAGCAGTTCTGGCCCGACCCCACCATCTTCACCACCACCGTCTATCAATATGACATCATAGCACGCCGTATGCGTGAGTTGGCCTATCTGAATGCAGGCATCACCATCACTCTCGTAGACTTGCGCCCCGACGAGAACGGCAACACCCGCCAGGAGGTCTACCATGCCAAGGATGGTTTGAAAGCATTTGTGAAATTTGTCGACCGTCACCGCACGCACCTGTTCGACGACGTCATCTACCTGAAGACCGAGAAGCAGGGAGTGCCCATCGAAGTGGCAGTGATGTACAATACGGACTATTCGGAAAATATCCATTCCTACGTGAACAACATCAACACGATAGAGGGTGGTACCCACCTTCAGGGTTTCCGCACAGCCCTTACCCGCACATTGAAGAAATATGCCGACAACGACCCCACCATCTCCAAGCAGATAGAAAAGGCCAAGATAGAGATTACCAGCGAGGACTTCCGTGAGGGTCTCACGGCCGTCATCTCCATCAAGGTGGCAGAGCCCCAGTTTGAGGGTCAGACGAAGACCAAGCTTGGCAACAGTGAAGTGGCAGGCGCTGTCCAGCAGGCTGTTGGCGAGGCATTGAGCAACTATTTGGAGGAGCATCCGAAGGAGGCCCGTCTGATTTGCGAGAAAGTAGTGTTGGCCGCTACTGCCCGTATAGCCGCCCGCAAGGCCCGTGAGAGTGTCCAGCGCAAGAACGTCATGTCGGGAGGTGGTCTTCCCGGCAAGTTGGCCGACTGCAGCAACAAGGATCC
This sequence comes from uncultured Prevotellaceae bacterium, assembly GCA_902766505.1. Classification (GTDB taxonomy): domain Bacteria; phylum Bacteroidota; class Bacteroidia; order Bacteroidales; family Bacteroidaceae; genus Prevotella. The sequence goes on along the minus strand of CACXDY010000023.1, from coordinate 5,683 downwards.
GAAAGAGTGCGAGATTTTCCTGGTGGAGGGTGACTCCGCTGGAGGCTCCGCCAAGCAAGGGCGCGACCGTTACACACAGGCCATCCTTCCTCTCCGCGGTAAGATATTGAATGTGGAGAAGGTGATGTGGCACAAGGTCTTTGAGAGTGAGTCGGTGATGAACATCATCCAGAGCATCGGTGTCCGTTTCGGTGTTGACGGTGAAGGCGACAAGGAAGCCAACATTGATAAACTGCGTTACGACAAGATAATCATCATGACCGATGCCGACGTCGATGGTTCCCACATCGACACGCTGATTATGACCCTGTTCTACCGCTTCATGCCCAAGGTGATTCAGGAGGGACACCTCTACATCGCCACACCGCCTCTCTACCTCTGCACCTACAAAAACAAGGTGAAAGAGTATTGCTACACAGACCAGCAGCGCCAGGCGTTCCTCGACAAATATGGCGAGGGTGTAGAGAATGCCAGTATCCACACCCAGCGCTACAAAGGTCTTGGAGAGATGAACCCGGAGCAGTTGTGGGACACCACCATGAATCCCCAGACCCGTCTGCTCAAGCAGGTGAGTATCGAGAATGCCGCAGAGGCCGACGAGATATTCTCCATGCTGATGGGCGACGATGTGGAGCCACGCCGCGAGTTCATCGAGGCCAATGCCCGATACGCAAACATCGACGCATAACATAAGCCCAAAACACACCTCACACCACGGACACACCATCCGTGGTGTGATTTTATCCATCAATCCATATGAGAAAAACACTTATCCTTTTGTTGACGATGGTGGCAGCACATGCAGTTGCCCAAAGCCAGTTGCCCATGCACCTATGGTACAACCGTCCGGCGGAGTACTTCGAGGAGTCACTGCCCATAGGCAACGGGAAATTGGGTGCGAGCATCTATGGAAGCCCCGACGACAACATCCTTTATCTCAACGACATCACTCTCTGGACAGGAAAGCCTGTCGACCCCAAACTCGACGAGGGTGCCAGCCGGTGGATTCCCGACATCCGCAAAGCGCTCTTCGAGGAGGACTATGCCCTGGCCGACAGTCTACAACTGCATGTACAGGGTCCCAACTCCCAGTTTTACCAGCCGTTGGGCACCCTTCATATCATCGACCACAACGAGGGTGACACCCGTTATTACCGCCGTCAACTGAGCCTCGACAGTGCCATCTGCACCGACAGTTACCAGAAGGGCGACCGCTATTTCAGCCGCGAATACTTCGCCTCTGCCCCCGACAAACTCATTGCCATGAGAATCAGAAACCGGAATGGCGAGGGCGGTATCAACTGCAGCATCGTACTCACCTCGCAGATTCCGCACAGTGTCAAGGCCATGGGCAACGGACAGATGGTCATGACCGGCCATGCCATCGGCGACCCGCGTGAGAGCATCCATTTCTGCAGCATGCTCCTTGCCACCACCGACCGGAGAGGCCGCATCACCTCAAAGGATTCCACGCTGACTGTCCAGGGTGCCACCGAACTCACCATCTATTTTGTCAACGAAACGAGTTTCAACGGCTCCCTCAAGCACCCTGTGAGCGAGGGTGCACCCTACATAGAGAATGCAGAGGATGACCTGTGGCATACCACCAACGCCACCTATGAGCAATTCCGCCAAAAACATATCGAGGATTACAGGAAATATTACGGCCGTACTACCCTGCTGCTGGGCGACCGGAAAAGCTCTGCCGCCGACCTGCTTGTTCCCACCGACTCCCTCCTCAAACGTTACACAGACCATGGAGGAGACAGCCGTTATCTCGAAACACTCTATTTCCAATACGGGCGATACCTGCTCATTTCCTGTTCACGGACACCCAATGTGCCGGCCAACCTGCAGGGACTATGGACACGCCACGTCTATTCTCCCTGGCGAGGCAACTACACCGTCAATATCAACCTGGAAGAGAACTACTGGCCGGGCGAAGTGGCCAACCTCAGCGAGATGACCCTTCCACTATGGGGATTCATGCAGTCGCTGGCAGAAAATGGGCATCATGTCGCCCACAACTATTACGGCATAGAACGCGGTTGGTGCTCAAGCCACAACAGCGACATATGGGCCATGGCCAATCCTGTGGGTGAGAAGCGCGAGAGTCCCGAATGGAGCAACTGGAATCTGGGTGGAGCCTGGCTGACCCAAAACCTTTGGGAGCATTACCGCTATACTCAAGACAACGACTTCCTCGTCAACACCGCATATCCTCTGATGCGCGGTGCGGCAGAATTCTGCCTCGACTGGCTCATCGAAAATCCCAAACATCCCGGTGAACTCATCACCGCTCCGAGCACTTCTCCGGAAAATGAATACAAAACACCTGAGGGCTACCATGGTACCACCTGCTATGGCGGAACAGCCGACCTTGCCATCATCCGCGAGTTGCTGCAGAACACCCTCGATGCCTCACAAATCATTGGAGGCAACAAGTCGTTTGCCAAAAAACTGAAGAAGACGCTTGCCAAACTCCATCCTTATACCATTGGCCATGAGGGAGACATCAACGAGTGGTATTTCGACTGGGACGACTGGGATATCCACCACCGCCATCAGTCGCACCTCATCGGTCTGTATCCGGGTCATCAGATTACCCTCGACCGAACCCCCGAAATAGCAGCCGCCGCACGCAAGAGTCTGGAAATCAAGGGAGACAAGACCACGGGATGGAGCACGGGCTGGCGCATCAACCTGTGGGCGAGACTTCACGATGCCGAGATGGCCTACCACATCTATCAGAAGTTGCTGACTTATGTCTCACCCGATGACTACAAGGGCAGCGACCGCCGCCGTTCCGGAGGCACCTATCCCAACTTGATGGATGCCCACCCGCCTTTCCAGATTGACGGCAATTTCGGCGGAACGGCAGGTATCTGCGAGATGTTGCTTCAGGGCACGGAGAAAGAGTTGACTTTGCTGCCCGCCCTTCCACAGGTGTGGAGCGAGGGCAAGGTCACGGGATTGCGTGCCCGTGGAGGGCTCACCGTCGACCTCTCGTGGAAAAACGGCAACGTGGAGGCCAGCCTCACAAGCATGAAGAAATGCAAGGTCAAAGTGATGTTTGGCAACCTGGAGAAAACGGTCACTCTCCCCGCCAACCAAGTCACGAAAGTCAATTTTTAGCCGTCGTCTACACCACCCTTTGGGTACGATACGGACACAAAAATTCCCCGCCCATGCTTGCAGTGCAATGGGCGGGGATTGTTTTTCTCTTCTACTATTATGACTTGCGGTATTTCGAGGGAGACATGCCCACATGCTCCTTAAAATACTTGCCGAGAAACGACTGGTTGGGGAAATGCATCGTCTGTGCTATCTCCTTGATGCTCATCGTAGTGCTCTTGAGCATGACCCGAATTTCTGACGTCACATAATGGTCAATCCACTCATTGGGAGTGCGGCGGCTCACCTGCTTCACGGATTCTGAAAGATATTTTGGTGTGATACACATCTGCTCACCATACCACCCTACCCTTCTTTCTTTTCTGAAATTGGCTTTCAGAAGTAAGATGAATTCATTGAAGATGGCTTCAGCGCGCGTGCGGGTCGACGATGACATCTGAAATTGGTAGATTTCATTTCCGATGTCATAAATCATGGCCTTGAGGAGCGTCATGACCAACTGTCTCCGGAAGATGTGGTCTGTGCTGTCCACCTTTACCCGAATCACCTTGAAATAATCCATGAAGGCCGATGCGTTCTCGGGATTGATAGAAAACACGGGGTGTGAGTATGCGAAGAGGAACAATTGGGAAATCTCATGCACTTCCTTGACAATCTCAGCGAAAAAATTATTGGAGCATAGGATAGCCACACCCTTGCAGTCAGGACTGAGCATGAAGTTACTGATGACCTGACCGTCATTGATGACGGTGACATGGTTTTTGTGCACTATGTGCTGCTTGGTATCAACAGTATACTGGGCTGAGCCTTCCAGGCAGAGCCCCACAAACAGGCAATTCATTTTCTTGGGCTCGGTGACAAAAGGCACTTCCTCGAAGCTGCTGCACAAAATCAGGTCGTCGTCAATCGACGAACTATCGCCCAATACCTGCTTGGCTGTACTAACATTTATCACGGTTTGTATTGTCTTGTTCATTTTTCACTGCTTTTACCATTCAACTCCCTGGCAGCCTGCACCAACTCGGCATACCACAACTCGCCAAAGCGCCGGACCAAAGGGCCTTTCAGAAACTCATAGACCTTGATATTCAACTTATTGCCCAACATGACGGCCGGGCGGCAAATGTTCCACTCATTGTAGTTGAGTCCCACCAACCCACCGGCGAACTTCTTCTCACGGATGGGATACAGCGCACAACTGATGGGTTTGCAGAATCGGGTGCTCCCTTGACGGTAAGCCTTCTCCAGAGCACACAGGCAACATCCATTGTCATAGCACGTGAACACACAGTCACGGCCATTCACTATACTGGTCACCAAGTCGCCCTCCACATCGGTGTAAGCCACCCCCTGCTTGTCGACAACTGCTTGTGCGGCAGCCGAGAGGTCATTCCACACCACATCGAGCGAGTCTTCTATCTGAGCCACCTCGTCTAAGGTGACGGGAGCACCGGCATCGCCTTCCACACAGCATTCGCCATGACAAGCCTCCAAATCGCAGCAGAAACACCTGGTCAGGATTTCCGTAGAGAGCAACACGTCGCCCACTTGAATGATTGGAATCATCTGGTTGTCCATATCACCAGTTGATGGGTTGCTGGCCATGAGCCAGGAGATATTCGTTGGCTTGAGAAAAATGCCTGTTTCCAAACCATCCGCCACGGTTGGCCGACAGTGGCGACGGATGGACAGCCTGCAACACGAGATGCCTGTTACGGTCAATCAGCGAGGCCTTGCTTCTGGCATAGCCTCCCCAGAGGATGAACACGAGATGCTCCCTGCCCTGGTTGAGAGCCTGGATGGCGGCATCGGTGAAGGTTTCCCATCCCAACCGTTGATGGCTGCCTGCCTGGTGTGCCCTGACCGTGAGGGTGGCATTGAGTAGCATCACCCCCTGCTGAGCCCATCTCATGAGATTCCCCGATGTGGGCATCGGCACCCCCATGTCGGATTGGATTTCCTTGAAGATATTGATAAGCGAGGGCGGCATGGGCACGCCATCAGGAACAGAAAAACTCAGCCCCATAGCCTGTCCCGGCTCATGATAGGGGTCCTGACCGATAATCACCACCCTCACCTTATCGAAGGGACACAGGTTGAAGGCATTGAAAATCAGTCTTCCCGGAGGGTAACAGGTGTAGCTGGCATATTCCTGCCTGATACGCTGGGTCAGGTCGGAGAAATACGGTTTCTCGAATTCCCCGCCCAGCCGTTCTTTCCATGACTGCTCGATTTTTACATCCATCTTCAGAGGTAGGGTGCCGGAAGGCCTATTTGTCGATAATGAGGTTCTTGCCCGTCATGTCCTCAGGCTGCTCCAGTCCCATGATATGGAGAATGGAAGGAGCCACATCGGCCAGACGTCCGTCGATGACCTTGGCGCTGTTGTTATTGGTGACGTAGATGAACGGCACAGGATTGAGAGAGTGTGCCGTGTTGGGGGTTCCATCCTCGTTGATGGCATTGTCGGCATTGCCGTGGTCGGCAATGATAATAGCCTCGTAGTCAGCGGCCTTGGCAGCCTCAATGACCTCGCGGACACAGTTGT
>CACXDY010000022.1 GCA_902766505.1 uncultured Prevotellaceae bacterium | reverse complement strand
GCCTACTCGGCGCTCGTTCACTAAGGTACCGCTCCCTTAGAAGCGGTCGCGGTGTTCTTATTTTTGTTCGCTTCGCTCACTTTGGCGCGAGGATGTGGCGGGATTAACATCGCTTCGCTCGTTATTGGTTTGTTCGCTCCGCTCACTTGGGCGTGGGGGTGTGGCGTGGCTTAACGTTGCTACGCTCGTTATTGAAACGGCCTGAAAGGCCAACGAGATGTCAGCCCAGGGCAACGCCCTGGGGGCACAGCAACAAAAAAATGCGCCCTGTAAGGGCAAAAGCATCATCATCCGTAGACGCGGTCGCGGTATTCTTGTTTTTTTCGCTTCGCTCACCTTGGCTCGGCTTAAATTTGCTGCGCTCGTTATTGGTTTGCTCCCTGCGCTCACTTGGGCGCTTTCACAACCTTTCTTTCCGGATGTTGTTCAAATGGCTCCCCTCCTATTCGGTGAATGGGAGGGGAGATTTTTGGAGTGCTTTTTTCTATCGTGACGGTCGGGGATATGCCCTAAAAGGGGAACCCCCGTTCGTTTGGGGACTTTTTAAATCTCCCAGCCGATGGCAGAGGCGCCTAAGACGGCGGCGGAAGCACCATCGAGGCCGCTGATGAGGAATTTGGCCTTTCCCTTAAAAATATTGAGGACATTGCGCTCGTAACTCTCCTTGATGGGGTTCATGATGAGGTCGCCTGACTTCACGAGTCCACCGAAGAAGATGAATGCCTCGGGTGAGGAGAAAGCGGCGAAGTCGGCACAGGCGGCTCCCAGCATCTCACCAGTGAACTGGAACACCTCGTTGGCCAGTTCATCACCTTTTCCGGCTGCGATAGCCACATCGAGAGAGGTGATGTCCTCGGGATTGAGGTCGCGGAGCAATGACGGCCGTTCGGTGGTGGCCAACAACTCACGGGCTGAGCGGGCAACACCAGTGGCGGAGCAATAAGCCTCGAGACAGCCTTTACGGCCACATCCACAGGGACGGCCGTTCTCACGCTTCATGATGACATGTCCCAACTCACCTGCGAAACCGTCGCAGCCATAGACCAACTGTCCGTTGATAACGATACCCGAACCGACACCTGTTCCCAGCGTGATGACGATGAAGTTCTTCATGCCCCTTGCCACACCATAGGTCATCTCACCGATGGCTGCCGCATTGGCATCGTTGGTGAGCGCCACGGGGATGCCGAGACGGTCGCTGAACAGTTTTGCCAGGGGCACCACACCATTGTGTCCCCAGGCGAGGTTGGGTGCGAACTCGATAGTACCTTTGTAGTAATTGCCGTTGGGCGCACCGATGCCCATGGCCTTGATTTTATCGATGCCGCCGACCTGCTCGATGATGATCTGCAGAGCCTCGACTGAAGCATCGACATAGTCTTCCACTTTGTCGTATCCCTGGGTCTTGATGGCTGTAGTAGCCTTTATTTCACCACGGCTGTCGACAATTCCGAACACTGAGTTGGTACCACCTAAGTCCAACCCGATAACATAAGGTTTCATAGTATAATATTAGTTGATGATAATTTTTTCAAAGCAAAGTTATAAAAAAAGACCTGCACGGCAAAGTTTTGCGCTTAAAATTTGCCTCTTTCACGAAAATTTAGCAATTTTGCATTCAATATGCCGTTTGAGTTTCATATTGACATACTCGACATGATTTTCAAGGGACTGGTCATTGGCGTACTCGCCTCGGCTCCCATGGGTCCCGTTGGAATATTGTGTGTACAGCGTACACTCAATAAGGGTCGTTGGTATGGTTTTGTGACAGGCATCGGTGCCACCGCGAGCGATTTGTTCTATGCACTGATTACCGGTTTAGGCATGAGTTTCGTGATGGATTTGGTGAACAACAGCCAAAACCGCTTTTTCCTTCAGATAGCGGGCAGTATCATGCTGCTGGCCTTCGGTATTTTCACCTTCCGCTCCAACCCCACCAAGAACATGCACCACAGCGGCACCAACAAGGGTTCGCTGATACACAATGGCGTGACCGCCTTCCTGGTCACCATCTCCAACCCGCTGATTATCTTGCTTTTCATGGCCTGTTTTGCCCAGTTGGCCTTCATCATGCCCGGCCATCCAATTGAGATGTGCATCGGCTATCTAAGCATTGTTTGCGGAGCCATCCTGTGGTGGTTTGGCCTGACTTGGCTGATAGACGTGATACGCACAAAATTCGAGGACTACGGCATCATCATCATCAACCGTATTATTGGCAGCGTGGTCATCATTTTCTCCATTCTCGTCTTGCTGGGCACAGTTTTCAACTTGTTCACCATTCACTACTGATAGATCTTATCAGAATTCATCATATATGTTTGTCTCACAAAAACTACGGAAAGAGAACATCGCCGAATATGTGCTCTATATGTGGCAGGTGGAGGATATTCTCCGTGCCTACGGCTGCAACTTAGCCTCGCTGAAACGGGATTACCTGAGCCGCTTCGACTGCAGCGAAGAAGAGCGTGAAGACCTGGTCGACTGGTATGCCAACCTCATCCGCATGATGACCCAAGAGGGTTGCCGCGAGCAGGGGCATCTGCAAATCAACAAGATTGTGGTCGACGACATGAACGAACTGCACCGCCAACTGCTGGACAGCAACAAGTTCCCCTTCTACCGTGCGGAATACTACAAGGTGCTGCCCTTCATCGTGGAACTTCGCAAGCGGGGCGGCGACCCCCAGGAACACGAGATAGAGACCTGCCTCAACGCCCTCTATGGCGTCATGATGCTCAGGCTCCAGAAGCGAGAGATATCTCCCGACACCAACCATGCCATCCAAGAAATCAGCACCCTGATAGGCATGTTGAGCGACTATTATCACCAAGACAAGACCGAAGGCATTGATTTTGAAGAATAAACCAACGATATGAACATACTTATCACGGGATGCAACGGCCAATTAGGCAATGAAATCCAACTAATAGAGAGAGATTATCCCCATCACCAGTTTTTCAACACCGATGTGGCCGAACTCGACATCTGCGACCAGCAGGCCGTAGACCAATTCGTGGCAGGCCATGCCATCGACGGCATCATCAACTGCGCCGCCTACACCGCAGTGGACAAGGCCGAGAGCGACAAGGAGATGTGCACCACGCTCAACACCGTGGCTCCCGCCTATCTGGCCAATGCCATCCAGCAGCGCGGAGGGTGGATGATACACATCTCGACCGACTACGTATTCAACGGCAAGACCCACATCCCCTACGTGGAGGACAACACCCCTTCGCCCGACAGCGTATACGGCAGCACCAAACTTGCCTCTGAGTTGGGCGTGACCAAGTTCTGCCACCGCGCGATGGTCATCCGCACCGCCTGGCTCTACAGCACCTTTGGCAACAATTTTGTCAAGACGATGATACGGCTCGGCAAGGAGCGCGACGAAATCGGCGTGATAGCCGACCAGATAGGCACCCCCACCTATGCCCGCGACTTAGCCCTCACCATCCTGTGCATCGTGGAGAAAGGCATCGAGCCGGGCGTCTACCATTACACCAACGAGGGTGTGGCCAGTTGGTATGACTTCACCAAAGCCATCCACCGCATCTACGGCATCAGCGGCTGCCAGGTGAAGCCCCTGCACACCTATGAGTACCCCACCGCCGCCCAGCGTCCCCCCTACTCCATCCTCGACAAGACAAAAATCAAGCGCGTGTTTGGCATCACCATCCCCTACTGGGAGGAATCCCTCCGCGACTGCATACAAAAAATAAAGGAAAATGAACAATGAAATAGAACGCCGGCGCACCTTTGCCATCATCTCGCACCCTGACGCCGGCAAAACCACACTGACAGAAAAATTCCTTCTTTTCGGCGGCCAGATACAAGTGGCCGGAGCCGTCAAGAGCAACAAAATCCGCAAGACAGCCACCTCCGACTGGATGGACATCGAGAAGCAGCGTGGCATCTCCGTCTCCACCTCTGTGATGGAATTCGACTACGAGGGCTACAAGGTGAACATTCTCGACACCCCGGGTCACCAGGATTTCGCAGAAGACACCTACCGCACCCTGACAGCCGTCGATTCCGCCATCATCGTGGTCGACGGCGCCAAAGGTGTGGAGGCGCAGACACGCAAACTGATGAACGTCTGCCGCATGCGCAACACCCCGGTGATTATCTTCATCAACAAGATGGACCGCGAAGGCCGCGACCCCTTCGACCTGCTCGATGAATTGGAACAGGAACTGCAGATACAGGTACGCCCGCTCTCATGGCCCATCAACCAGGGAGCCAAGTTCAAGGGTGTATACAACATCTACGAGAACAAACTCGACCTTTTCACGCCCGACAAGCAGCGCGTGACGGAAAAGGTGGAGGTGGCACTCGACAGTGATGAACTGGACGCCCGTGTAGGCGCCGCCGACGCCAGCCAGTTGCGTGAGGATTTGGAACTGATAGACGGTGTGTATTCCGCCTTCGATGTCGAAGACTACCGTTCTGCCACCGTGGCTCCCGTCTTCTTCGGCAGTGCCCTCAACAATTTCGGTGTGCAGGAATTGCTCAACTGTTTTGTGGAGATAGCCCCCTGTCCCCGTCCCACACCGGCTGAGGAGCGCGAAGTGGAGCCCGAGGAGCAGAAATTCACCGGCTTCATCTTCAAAATCACCGCCAACATCGATCCCAACCACCGTTCCTGCATCGCTTTCTGCAAAGTGTGCAGCGGCCGTTTCATGCGCAACCAGCCCTATTACCATGTCCGCCTGGGCAAGACCCTCCGGTTCAGTTCCCCCACGCAGTTCATGGCCCAGCGCAAATCGACCGTCGACGAGGCATGGCCGGGCGATATCATCGGACTGCCCGACAACGGCATCTTCAAGATAGGAGACACGATGACTGAAGGCGAGTTGCTCCATTTCCGCGGCCTCCCCTCCTTCTCACCCGAGATGTTCAAGTATATCGAGAACGACGACCCGATGAAGG
>CACXDY010000021.1 GCA_902766505.1 uncultured Prevotellaceae bacterium | reverse complement strand
TAGAGTTATACAATGCTGACCGTAATGCCCAAAATCTCAAGAATTTCAAGCTTGGCCTAACCCGCCATGCAGATGAAGCCTGGCAACTTCCCACCCAGCAGATAGGTCCTCGCCGTCATGTGGTGATTTATTGCGACAAGGAGTCGAAAGGATTTCATACTGATTTTAGGCTTGAATCAGGCAATGAAGGCTACCTTTATTTATTTAAAGACGGTGAAATTGTAGATTCCATCGTCAACCTCTCCAAGCAACCCGCTCCAAACACGGCTTATGGCCGTCTGACTGACGGGGCTTCAGAATGGGGCTACCAAAGCTCCCCTACCCCAAATGCCTCCAACTGCGGCACCTTTGCACTTGGTACACTTGAAGAACCCGTATTCAGTGAGAAAGGAAGAGTGGTAACAGGCTCGCAGCGAATCCGTTTGGAATTATCTCTTCCCGAGAATTCACCAGAAGGAACCGTTATCAGGATGACTACAGATGGAAGTGAGCCAACCGCATCAAGTCCATTATATACGGACCCCATCAACATCTATTCCAACAAGGTCATACGTGCCAAACTCTTTTGTGAAGGTTATCTTTCTCCTCCTTCCACCACTCATTCCTATTTGTTCTTCCCACGTAGTTTCACTTTGCCAGTGGTTTCCATTGTCACCGACAAGTTATACTATTACGGCAGCAAAGTCGGTATCTATATAGAAGGTTCCTACAGTAACAACAAAAAGAATTATGAGTATAATTGGCGACGTCCCATCAATATAGAATATTTTGAGAACGAGGGTGCAGAGAGCGATATCAACCAATTATGTGAAACCAGAATCCAAGGAGCAGCCTCCAGGGGCTGTCAATTAAAATCACAAATCGTTTATGCCCACAAGCGATTTGGCAAGAAACGTTTGAAATACGAGTTTTTTCCAGACCAAAGGCCAGGCATAGACAATTTCAAGTCTATCATACTCCGTAATGCCGGAAATGATTTCGACTACCTATATATGCGCGATGCCATCATCCAGCGAGTGATGGCCCAACACACAGACCTTGATTGGCAAGCTTGGCGCCCTGCTGTCATTTACTTCAACGGAGAGTATAAAGGAATACTCAATATCCGAGAGCGTAGTACAGGTGATAACATTTTCACTAATTACGATGGTCTGGAAGATATCGACATGGTGGAAAACAATTACCAGCTTAAAGAGGGTGACATGAAAAACTGGGAACAATTCCAGGCTTTCTATAATGAGCATGGTCATACTCTTGAGGAATATGCCCAATGGATAGACTGGAAGGAATACATCAACCTTATGGTGATGAATTTGTATTTTAATAACCAAGACTTCCCAGGCAACAATATTGTCGTATGGAGACCACGTGCTGAGGGTGGAGTTTGGCGTTTTGTAGCCAAAGATACAGATTTCGGAATAGGTTTGTATGACTCCCCAGCCAACTACAACACCATCAAGTGGCTCTATACCCCCGATTACGACTACGACCGTAATTGGGCCAACGGTTATGAGGCCACCAGGCTATTCCGCCGCATGATGGAGGATGATGATTTCAGTCGTGAGTTTATCGACCGCTCAGCCATCTATATGGGCGATTTCCTGAATGAGAAGGGAATTCGCAAGATTTGGGACCCTATGTATGAGACGATTAGGAAAGAATACCCCAATCACCGTAACCTCATCAACCAATGGTGGCCCAACTATTCAAACGAATTGAACAAAGGTCGTCAGTGGGTAAAAGAGCGCACAGGGTATTTCTATAGCCAGTTGGCAGATTATTATCATTTGGGTACCCCCATATCCATGCAGATTAACAATGACGTGGATGAAAATGATTTGAAAGCCGTTGACATCCTTTTCAATGGTGTGAAACTCAGTGAATCCCGGTTCGATGGCAAATTCTTCGAGGGACGTTCCATCAACCTCACATCCGTACCAGTCAACGGGCGTCAAATCACGGGGTGGCGTGTCATTTCAGCAGGACCAACTACCTCAACCCAAATCATTGATGGCTCTTCATTGAACTTAATGATGCCTTCCTGTCAGAAACTTCTCATCACGGCTATTTATGGAAATCACGATGGTATTGATGAAAAGGAAGAGAATCGATTGCGTTGGTCGCTATCTGATTGTCAGTTGGCCATTTCAGGTGTTGCATCAGGCACGCTTATCACCATCTACGACCAGCAAGGTATTCTGGTGTTCCAAGAATATAGTAAAGGTTGCCAGACCATGGTGAATTTACCCCGCAAAGCCATTTATATCATGAAAGTAGGCGATGCAACAGTCAAAATTAAGTAACACACTACCCTATTTGGATTATTCCACTTGGTTGGTTCAGAAGCTGCCCTGGAAAGTCAGGAAATTGCCGCTTGACACGGGAGCGACTTGTCCTAATCGAGACGGACGAATCAACAGAGGAGGTTGTATTTATTGCAACAATGAAGCCTTTGTTCCATCCTATTGCCATACAGGTGACATACATCAACAATTAGAGGCAGGTAAAGCCTTTTTCGCCCACAAATCCCAGAATGTCAAATACATAGCGTACCTGCAGGCACATACCAGCACATATACCTCCATCAAAAAAATGGAAGAAATATGCCGCGACATCCTGTCAGATACCGATATTGTGGGAATCTCCATCGGAACGCGTCCGGACTGTGTTGACACAGAGATGCTCGAATTGTTGGAAACTTTGTCCAGACAAACATTCGTTATGGTAGAATATGGTATCGAGAGTGCCAACGATGCAACCTTGAGATACATACATCGTGGGCACGATTTCGCATGTGCCAAAGCTGCTATTGAGTCAACGGCCAAGCGGGGAATATACACCTGTGGACACGTCATCTTGGGATTACCGGGGGAGGATTTCAATGAAAGCCTACGTCAAGCACCGTTAATATCTTCATTACCCATCGATGTATTGAAAATTCATCAACTTCAAGTCGTACGAGGCACATTACTTGCGCGACAATTTCAAGAATCCCCCTTCCCACTTTACCAAGCAGAAGAGTTCATCTCATTGGTAGCCCAATATATACAGAGGTTGCGCCCCACCCTCGCCATAGAACGTTTCGTCTCTCAAATCCCACTTTCTATGATGATAGCGCCACGTTGGAATATAAAACCGAATGAATTCCGTCACCGATTAGTGACCTTCATGCAGGAGAACGGAATGTTTCAAGGACAGATTTCAACATCATTCAACGATACTTGTCAAATCGTTTGATATCCCTATTGGAGAGCAAATCCTCAATTTTCTCTCCAGGATGGCTTTGCATGTATTTGTCAACGATATTGATAAATCTCGTTTTGAAAAACCTCTGGCCCATAGTCTTGTTTACTACCCATTGAATCTTTCCTACATGCAGATCCAACTCAGTCGGAGTGGCATCTCTAAAGTTGTGCAAAGGGTAGATACTCAAGAGATAGAATCCGAGAAAATCGGGAACAATATATTCTCTGGTCATGGTTTTCCGTTGTTCCTCATCGTAGTATTTCTTATACAAGGGATAGTCAGCTCCCAGGTATTTATCCAGACAGATACCGACAGATTCATCTCCTACTACAATGCTTTGGTCGAGAGATGATATCTGTGCATAAGCCAGTGGAACTTTGATATTCGGACACCAAGTCTTCAATTTATGAAATGCGTCTGTCAATTGTTTGTTTAAGTCTTCCATATTGGCATATTGCACCTCGGCATCCGAAATGATAGTCTGCAGAGTAGAATCCTGGAAGAAACGCAGCAGCTTGTTGTTGATATCCGGCTCATCCACACTTCCCAATCCCAGTACTTTTTCAATGAGCGTACGTGTCTCATTAGGAAACTCCGTACTCATTTGCTGAAGGGCAGAGAAATCCCCCGTTGTGAGATACAACGATTCCATCCTGTCATACCTCATGATAGCAATCTCCAGCGTATCCACTTCTTCCTCGTCGAAGGGTTTCAGTTTGAAATCGCATGAGGTCAGCAAACAAGATATGACCAGAATACAGACAGATATAACAAAATTCGAAATTCTCACAATAAGCTCATAATCTCTTGCAAAAGTACTAAAAAATATTGTAATTTCCAAAGTAATTGCAAAAAAAGTTAAATATTTCGGTTCGTTTCTTCTTCAAATGGATAATTATGTTAAAGAATCGGAGCCATCGATAGTCAGTGCCTTTCCAAAGTGAAGATTGCGGTTCCTCCTTTTTTGTTTATGAAAAGAATCATCTGATTGAAAAAAACAATCTACTTGTTTTGTGAAATGCCGTGTTTTATTTATTTTTGTATTCAGAATAAAATATTGATTGATATGACTGTATTTCCCTGCGCAAAAATCAATTTAGGACTAAATATCATAGAGCGTCGTCCCGATGGTTATCATAATTTGGAGACCGTCTTCTACCCTATCCCACTCTACGATGCCCTTGAAGTTCATCCCATGGATCATGAATTTCCAAGTGATCAGCCGTGCGATATCAAGGTAACAGGAATACCTGTATCCGGGCAGGACGATGAAAATCTTGTCGTTCGTGCCTATCAGCTCATCGCGTCAGACTTTGAGTTGCCCCGTCTTCACATCCACCTTCACAAACGCATTCCCACCCAGGCTGGATTGGGCGGAGGTTCGAGTGATGCCGCTTATATGATTCGTTTGCTTGACGAACGATTCCATCTCAATATGGGCAATGCCGAGATGGAGCGTTATGCCGCCCGTTTAGGTGCCGACTGTGCCTTCTTCATTACTTCAGAGACGGCATTCGCACAAGGCATTGGCGATATTTTGGAACCAGCGGATGGTGAGTATGAAGGTCTCGAGGGCTATTGGTTGGTGTTGGTCAAACCCGACATTGCTGTGTCTACACGTGAGGCTTTCTCCCGTATCAAGCCATGCAAGCCAGCTAAAAGTTGCCGCATGATAGTCCGTCAACCCATTTCCACATGGAAAGACGAATTGACCAATGATTTCGAGCAATCAATCTTCGAACTATATCCTGCAATTGGTGAAATAAAGCAATCTTTATATAAGCATGGTGCAGCTTTTGCCCAAATGTCAGGCAGCGGCAGCTGTGTTTATGGCATTTTCCGCAGCAAGCCTGATGACATGGAACCCTTATTTCCACAATGTCAGACATTCACACTGCAATTGTAATTACACCAACAAACACCTTAATTATATATATACAAGATTTTCTGATGGACAATCAAAACGAACTGTTTCCCGTTGTTGATGAAGAAGGCGTTGTCATAGGCAGTATCCATAGAGGCCAGGCACACGACGGCACCAAAATACTTCATCCTGTAGTTCACCTTCATTTATTCAACAGTGAGGGGCAGCTCTTCCTGCAGCATCGTCCAGATTGGAAAGACATCCAGCCCGACAAGTGGGATACCTCGACCGGCGGACATGTAGACTATGGAGAATCTATCTCACATGCACTTTGTCGTGAAGTCTATGAAGAACTGGGTGTATCAGGTTTTCAAGAAGAATTTTTGGGCAAATACATTTTTGAGGGTTTGCGCGAGCGTGAATTGGTGTATGTCTATAAGACAACTTATGATGGCCCTGTCATCCCCAATCCAAAAGAACTTTCGGGAGGGGCCTTTTTTACCCGTGAAGAGATACTACAGAAGATAGGACACGGCTTCTTTACTCCAAATTTCGAGGAAGAATATATAAAATTTTTCGGTGGATGAACAATTTGGCATAATGTTTGATAGGTAAGGATAGTAATTGATTAAGAAGAAAGGTATTAGTTATGAGAGGCCAGTTTTCTCCCAAAGTTTCCGAGATTCTCTCTTTCAGTCGTGAGGAAGCCATGCGATTGGCTTGCCAAAGTGTCACGCCTGAGCATCTCCTTTTGGGTATTATGAGAGATAAATCCAGCCAAATTCTCAATTTGTTTGAACGTTTTTCCATCGACTTACCAACTATGAAACAGCAATTGGAGAGTCGAGTGCACTCAGATAATGACCAAGCCCCCTCAAATCTTCGTGACCTTCTGTTGGACGATAAAGCCAGCAACATACTGAAATTATCAGTTCTCGAGGCACGTTTGCAACATACAGAGACCGTAGATGTGCAGCATCTGCTATTGGCCATTCTACACGACAAGATTGACAACGGAGCAAAAGAAGTATTAGAACAAAACAACATGACATACGACGAATTATTGAAATATATTCAGCAAAAGGCCAGCACGCCTCAGGATGGCATAGGTCTTCCCGATGATGCGGAGGACGATGACGACTCTCTTGAGATGAGCAACAATGGTTCGCAGCAAAGCACAACAGCCCAGACACGCAAGCCTGTAGGCAAGACTCCTGTACTCGACAATTTTTCAGTCGACCTGACAGAAGCAGCCCAGGAAGGGAAGCTCGACCCCGTAGTAGGTCGTGAGCATGAGATGCAGCGTGTGATGGAAATCCTTTGCCGCCGCAAGAAGAACAACCCAATATTGATTGGTGAGCCGGGAGTGGGCAAAAGTGCCATAGTAGAAGGACTTGCCCAAATGATTGTCAAACACCGCACCTCACCGATATTATTCAACAAGCGTTTGGTCAACCTCGACCTCACCTCTGTTGTTGCCGGAACCAAATACCGTGGTCAGTTCGAGGAGCGCATCAAGGCCCTCATCAAGGAACTTGAGCAGAGTCCCGATGTCATTGTATTCATTGACGAGGTTCATACCATCATAGGTGCAGGTTCTACCCCAGGTTCGATGGATGCCGCCAATATTCTCAAGCCGGCATTGGCCCGTGGCACAATCCAGTGCATCGGTGCCACTACTCTTGATGAGTACCGCAACAGCATCGAGAAGGACGGTGCATTGGAGCGCCGTTTCCAAAAAGTGATGGTTGAGCCTACAACAGCAGAAGAGACATTGCAAATCCCGACCAACATCAAGGACCGCTATGAGCAGCACCATCGTGTGGACTATACCGATGAGGCCTTGTCGAGCTGTGTCAGACTCACCGAGCGTTATGTCACCGACCGCGCTTTCCCCGACAAAGCCATTGATGCCATGGATGAGGTAGGTGCCCGCGTCCATCTTCAGAATGCCCATATTCCCCCTGAAATAGCAGCCAAGGAGAAAGAGATTGAAGAGGTGAAGAAACGCAAGAAAGGTGCTGTTCTCAACCAGAATTACGAGTTGGCAGCCAGCTATCGAGATCAACAAACCGTTCTCGAGGATGAGCTCCAGCGCATGAATGAAGCCTGGAACAATGGTGAGAGCGGACAGCGCGAGACCGTGACAGAAAAGGAAGTGGCCGACGTTGTATCCATGATGACCGGTGTGCCCGTTCAACGGATGGCCGAGGCCGAGGGTACCCGTCTCCGCCATATGGGTGATGAGCTGAAGAAAGCCGTTATCGCCCAGGATGCTGCTATCGACAAGATGGTGAAGGCTATCCAACGCAACCGCATCGGTCTGAAAGACCCCAATCACCCAATCGGTGTGTTTATGTTCTTAGGCCCCACAGGTGTGGGAAAGACCTATTTGGCCAAAAAGCTTGCAGAACAGATGTTCGGAAGTGCTGATGACCTCATCCGTATCGATATGAGCGAATTCACCGAGAGTTTCAACGTCTCCCGTCTGGTAGGTGCCCCTCCGGGATATGTAGGCTATGAAGAGGGTGGTCAACTGACGGAGAAAGTACGTCGTCACCCCTACTCCATCGTGCTTTTGGATGAGATAGAGAAAGCCCACGGCAATGTGTTCAACCTTTTGCTGCAAGTGCTTGATGAAGGTCGTCTGACCGATGGAAACGGCCGTTTGGTTGATTTCCGCAATACCGTCATCATCATGACCTCCAATGCAGGCACCCGTCAACTCAAGGAATTTGGCCGCGGTGTTGGTTTCAATGCAGGAGGAACTCTTGGCATCAGCATCAACGAAAGCGACAAGGAACATGCCCGTTCTATTATTCAGAAGAGCCTGAGTCGTCAATTCGCTCCGGAATTCCTCAACAGGCTTGATGAGATTATCACATTCGACCAGCTCGACTTGGAAGCAATCAAGAAGATTGTCGACATAGAGTTGTCCGGACTGTTCAAACGTGTAGAGGCTCTCGGCTACCATATGGAGATTTCCGACGAGGCCAAGGAATTTGTGGCCACCAAGGGATATGATGTACAGTTTGGTGCCCGTCCGTTGAAGCGTGCCATCCAGAATTACATAGAAGATGGCCTTTGCGAGCGCATCCTCTCTGGTGACCTGACCGTGGGTTCCACCATCCACGTGGGCAAAGACCCCGATAAGGAGTCTCTTACTTTTGAATGTTAAACCAATCATGTCGGCGGGTTATCATGACCTGCCGACATTTTTCAACTATCCATACTATGATGAACTACGAATTTCTCCTCCGTCTGTTTGTTGCGGCCGTTTTAGGTGCAGCCATCGGTTTGGAACGTGGTTACCGTGCCAAGGAGGCAGGTTTCCGCACCCATTTCCTTGTGGCACTTGGCAGTGCGTTGTTTATGATTATCTCCCAATATGGGTTTGAGACGCT
>CACXDY010000020.1 GCA_902766505.1 uncultured Prevotellaceae bacterium | reverse complement strand
CTATTCTGCTATGGATTCCAAACAACACCGGCAACTGGCTCTCAACATGGCTCGCCAAACCATCGTACTATTACAAAACAAAAACGACATTCTACCGCTGAATAAAAACAAGGAGCGTCTCGCAGTGATAGGTCCTAATGCTGACAACGCTCCGATGATGTGGGGCAACTATAATGGTATGCCCAACCACACCATAACCATTCTTGACGGCATCAAAGCAAAACAAAAGAAAATCATCTCTTTCCCCGGTTGTGATTTGACTTATGACAAAGTAATGGATTGCCTGCTGGCCACCCAATGTAGTTTTGAGGGCAAAAAAGGCATGAAAGGAACATTCTGGAACAACCGCAATATGGAAGGCAAGCCTGTCACGACACAATACTACACTACCCCACTTGCCGTTACGACAGCTGGCATGCACAATTTCGCACCTGGAGTCCAACTTGAAGATTTCTCAGCCAAGTATGAAACTGTTTTCACACCAAAAGTGTCAGGTGAATATGTAGTTAATGTCGAAGGTTGTGGTCATTTCGAATTATACATCAACGGTGAGCAGAAATTCCGTCACCATATCTGGCGCACCACACCCAACCGCGTTCCAATCCAAGCAGAGCAAGGAAAAAGCTATACAATTGAAGTGCGCTTTTCTCACATCCACACCTACAATGCCAATTTGAAAATCAATGTTGCCAAGGAGCAGCCCATTGATTATCAACAAGCCATCAAACAACTCAACGGAATCGATAAGGTTATTTTTGTTGGTGGTATTTCTTCTGCACTCGAAGGTGAAGAAATGCCTGTCAGCATCGATGGTTTCAAAGGTGGCGACCGTACCAATATAGAACTTCCTGCTGTGCAACGTGAATTCCTAAAAGCCCTTAAGGCAGCCGGCAAAAAAGTCATCTTTGTCAATTGTTCTGGTTCCGCCATTGCCCTGTTACCAGAAACAGAGAGCTGCGATGCCATCGTACAAGTATGGTATCCAGGCCAAGAGGGAGGAACTGCAGTAGCTGATGTGCTTTTCGGCGATTACAACCCCAGCGGAAAACTGCCTGTGACATTCTATAAGAGTACAAGCCAGTTGCCCGATTATGAAGATTATTCCATGAAAGGCCGTACCTACCGTTATATGACAGACAAGCCTTTATATCCTTTTGGTTATGGTTTGAGCTATACCACCTTTAGTTATGGTGATGCCCAGCTTAACGGAATGGAACTCACGATACCCGTCACAAATACAGGTTCCCGAGATGGTGATGAGATTGTCCAGGTTTATCTGAGTCGTCCAGACGACTCAGAGGGTCCGATTCAGACACTTCGGGCATTCAAACGTGTGGCCATTCTCAAGGGCCAAACTGTCAATGTGTCCTTCACCCTCAATGAAAAGTCACTTGAGTGGTTTGACACAGAGAGCAATACCATGCGTCCATTGAAGGGAGCATACACCATTTATTATGGTGGAACTTCGGATAGACAATATCAGAAAAGCGTAACACTTCAGAGGTATTAAGCGGAAAGGAAATCCTTTCTCAAAGTTCATGTGGTGGCTGTTTTTTTAATGACAGTCACCACATGAACAATTAGAATGTTTTAAGAATGTACACCCATTCACATTTTGTTGAACAAATCCTTAAGCAACGATAGAAATAAGTAGAAAAATGTTACAAATCTTATTGAAAAAAGCAATGGATAGTTCACTTAATTGATCAGAATCTGCTAACTTTGCATCTAATTAACTAACGAGTGAAAAAACTATTCATTATGAGAAAATTAATTTTGCCTCTTCTGTTCATTGCAGCAGTATCAGCCTATGCAGAAGAAAATCCAGTGTTAACTATCGAAGGAGGTCAGGTAAAAGGCGTGTTGGCCGATGACCATCCTGACGTGTATGTCTACCGTGGTATTCCATACGCAGCACCTCCAATTAAGGAAAACCGTTGGAAGGAACCTCAGCCTGTTGTACCCTGGAAAGGAGTGAAGATTTGCGACACTTTTGGCCATCCCAGTTATCAAGCTATTCAGTATCCAGGTGGATATTTTACAGAGTGGGGCTACGGAAAAGAAGCGCCCTACAGTGAGGATTGTCTGTATTTGAACGTATGGACCAAGGCCCCAGGCAAGATAACGAAAAAGCTACCTGTTGCCCTATGGATACATGGTGGTGGTTATCGAGAGGGATGGGGCTCAGAGCCTGAGTTCGATGGTCAGGAATGGGGAGCTAAGGATGTCGTACT
>CACXDY010000019.1 GCA_902766505.1 uncultured Prevotellaceae bacterium | reverse complement strand
GGCCGTCATATCGAAGAAAGGCACCTGGAGGATTCCGGCGGGGAAACAGATTTCGTTGGTAGTGGGATTGTAATACGCATTGACGGTTTGAGGTGTCATGTGCCACTCATCGCGGTCAACCGGTTTTCCAGCCTTTTCAGCGATACGGTGCTTATTCCAGAATATCCTACATGCCAGCACATTCTCACAGAAAGATTTCTCCGGGTCTACAACCATGCCACTGATGTCGGTCCATTTGTTGGGATATCCCACCTTGACGTAGAAGGTATTGAGTTTGTCGAGGGCATTCCTCTTGGTAGCGGCATCCATCCAGTCCTGAGCCTCAATACGCTCGGCGAGAGCCACCTGCAGGTTCTTGACGAGGCGCTCCATCCTTTCCTTGGCGGCAGCGGGGAAGTATTTCTCCACGTAGATGCGTCCCAAAGCCTCACCCATCATGCTTTGCACGAGGTTGGTGGAACGTTTCCACCGAGGATGGTTTTCCTTACGTCCCGCCATGACTTTTCCGAAGAAATCGAAGCTCTCGGCCTCCACCTCGTCGCTGAGAATACTGGCGCAGGAATTGATGACATCCCATTGCATATACGACTTCATCTGCCCTGGTGTCATTTCTGACAGTACCTTGTCGGCACCCTGCATAAAATCGGGTTGTCCCACAACGAGTTCCTTGATACAGTCGGAAGGCACCCACTCGGCCTCGAGCAGAGAGGAGAGATGTGTATTGGGATAACGGCTTTCGAACTCACTGATAGTCATTTTGTTGTAGTTGGCTTCCACATCTCTCAATTCCGTCCTTGATTTCGAGACCTTAGCCAACTGAGTCTCTACCAGCAGCACATCGTTCATCTTGAGCATGGCCGCCTTCTTGCTAAACCCGAAGAGCCGGAACATATTGATGATATGTTTCTTATATGCCTCCCGGATGGTGGTAGTAGCCTCATCGTTGTCGAGATAATACTCTTTCTGTCCCAAAGTAAGTCCTCCCTGATTGACATTGAGGATATTCATCTTGGCATTTTTCTCATCAGCACCGAACCAGGCACCATAAGGTACACCATAGGCGAAATCGGCATATTTTTCCTGTAGTTGGCTCAGTGCATATTTGGTCTTGCAAGCCTCGATTTCCTTAATGACTGGCATAATGGGTTTCACACCATCGCGGTTGCGGCGGTCGGAGTCCATGGCAAGTTTATAGAAATCGCTGAGTTTCTGTTCCACGGAACCCTTTTCATACTTGTTTTTCTGCAATTCTGTCAGGATACCATTGATACGTTCGTTATTGTCCTGCTGCAGGCGGTCGAAACTGCCGAATCTGGAGTAAGCAGCAGGCAGAGGATTGTTTTTCACCCATCCTCCACAAGCAAACTGATAGAAATCTTCGCCTGGTTGGGCTGTACGGTCAAGGTTGTCGAGTGGAATACCCGACTTCAGATTGTTCTGGCCCAATGCGGGCAAAGAGGCTGCTGTCATGGCAGCGATGGAGATGATGGTTATTATCTTCATAGTTTTTGGTATTTAATTATTCTATTGATGTCTGCAGTTCTTCGAGTTGCATCGCCAGGGTTTCCCACCTGCCGATTTCCTCGTCAAGAGTTTTTTTAATTGAAGTATATTCTGTCACAAGTGTCATGTCGGAAGCCCCTTCAGGCGTGCAGAGAATGCTGTCGAGTTCGGCAAGTCGTTTCTCCATGGCGGATATGCGCTCCTCAGATGTCTTCACCTCTTTCTCGGCCTTGCGGATGCGTTTCTGCATCTCCCGCCTTTCTACATAATTCTGTTTGGCTGCCGAGGGTACGGCCGGCTCCGCAGGAGTCTCCTTCTGCACAGGCGATGAGGTACCCAATTGATTGAGCGACTCAATATTGTGGTGGCGAAGGAAATCATAGATACCACCAAGATGCTCTCTCACACGTCCGCCGCCAAACTCATAGACCTTGCTCACCAGTCCATCGAGGAACTCACGGTCGTGCGACACGATGATGGCTGTTCCATCGAAAGCTTTGATGGCCTCCTTGAGCACATCCTTCGACTGCATGTCAAGGTGATTGGTAGGCTCATCGAGAATCAACAAATTGACGGGTTCGAGCAGCAACCGGATGATAGCCAACCTGCTCCGCTCGCCTCCGCTGAGCACACTGACACGTTTTTCCGACTCCTCGCCGCCAAACATGAAAGCTCCGAGGATATCATTGATGCGGAGTCTGACATCCCCTTTGGCCACATAGTCGATGGTATCGTAGACTGTTTTGGACTCATCGAGCAGCTGAGCCTGGTTTTGCGCGAAATAGCCGATTTGCACATTATGTCCGATTTTCAGTTGCCCCTCAAAGGGAATTTCTCCCATGATGCACTTCACCAAGGTAGACTTTCCCTCACCGTTCTTACCCACAAAAGCCACTTTCTCACCCCTGCGGATGGTGAAGGTGACATCTTCGAACACGGTATGGTCGCCATAAGCTTTCCTCACCGAGTCGCAGATGACAGGGAAGTCACCGCTTCTTAGACATGGCGGGAATTTCAGTCTCATAGCAGAGCGGTCTACCTCATCGATTTCGATGGGTACGATTTTGGCCAGCTGCTTGATACGGCTTTGTACCTGCACGGCTTTGGTGGCCTTATACCGGAACCGCTCGATGAAGTCCTTGATGTCGGCAATCTCTTTCTGCTGGTTCTCATAGGCCCTGAGCTGTTGTTCGCGGCGTTCAGCCCTAAGCACCACATACTGGTCGTAGGGCACCTTGTAGTCCACCACTTGTCCACAGGTGATTTCTATGGTGCGGTTGGTCACATTGTTGATGAACGCACGGTCATGACTGACAAGCACCACGGCATTCGACGAGGATGCCAGAAACTGTTCCAACCATTGAATACTCTCAATGTCGAGATGATTGGTCGGCTCATCGAGAAGCAACACGTCGGGATGCTGCAGGAGAATCTTTGCCAGTTCGATGCGCATGCGCCATCCTCCGCTGAACTCTGCCGTTGGCCGGTCGAGGTCTTTGCGCAGGAATCCGAGGCCAGCGAGTGTGCGCTCCAGTTCTGCCTCATAGTTCCCTCCCCCCATCATGAGGAATCTGTCGTGGTCCTGTGTGAAACGCTCCACCAGCGCATTGTATTCCGCGCTTTCATAGTCGGTGCGCTCAGCCAGTTCACGTTCCATCCGGTCGATACGCTCCTTCAGCCGTATTGTTCCGGCGAAAGCCTTTTTGGCTTCCTCGCGCACGGTGGTGTCATCTTGCAGCACCATCACCTGTGGAAGATATCCCATGGTGGTCTCCCGCGGTATGGTCACGCTTCCCGCTGTGGGTTTCTGCAAGCCGCAAAGTATTTTAAGCATGGTGGTTTTGCCGGCACCATTTTTTCCAACGAGAGCGATGCGGTCGCGCTCATTGATGACAAAACTGGCATCATGGAAAAGCGGTTTCACGCCAAATTCCACCTTGAGAGATTCTACTGAAATCATGTTATCACATTAGCCTATCAGACAGGCACCCTTACAAAAAACTATTGAATTGCAAAATTACGGAAAAACGCCCACTTCACAAAATTTTTCCATTTTATTATGACTTCTGTGACATTGGAAAACACATGACATCATCTTTTTCCGACAGCATTCTGCTGAGGAAAGAAAAAAATGATTAATTTTGCAGTGCTCCGGATTGAACTTCCGGGGTTAAAAATACAAATTATGGACATATTCGCACAACTGATTTCAGAAAGACTTTCACTACCCACAGAGGGAGTGGAAAACACCATAGCACTGCTCGAGTTAGGTTGCACCATCCCCTTTATCGCCCGCTACCGTAAGGAGCGCACGGGGAATCTCAACGAGGTGCAAATCGCCCAAATCAGCGATGCCTTAGAAAAGCTCAAGGAACTGGCCAAGCGCAAGGAAACTATCCTGAAAACCATCAGTGAACAAGGAAAACTTACCCCAGAACTGGAGAAACGCATTCAGGACAGTTGGGACACCACTACTCTTGAAGACCTTTACCTACCCTACAAACCCAAGCGCCGCACGCGTGCCCAGGTTGCCCGCGAACAAGGTCTGGAGCCACTGGCCACTATCCTGCTGCTCCAACGCGAACAAAACCCCGAGATGGCCGCCAAACGGTTTGTAAAAGGGGAGGTGAAGGACGCAGCCACCGCACTGAAGGGCGCACAGGACATCATAGCAGAGGCGGTGAGTGAGGACGAGCGCTCACGCAACATGCTACGTAGCGCCTACCGTCGAGAAGCCGTCATTTCCTCAAAGGTGGTGAAGGCTAAAGCCGACACCGACGAGGCAACGAAATACTCCGATTATTTTGATTTTTCCGAACCTCTCCGACGTTGTTCGTCACACCGGCTTTTGGCCATGCGGCGCGGTGAGAGCGAGGGCATCCTGCGTGTCAGTATCACGGCCGATGACGAGGAATGTACGGAACGGTTGGTGAGACAGTATGTGCGCGGACGTGGTCCCTGCACCAACTTGGTGAAGGAGGCCGTCGAGGATTCCTACAAACGGCTGCTGCGCCCGTCGATAGAAACAGAGTTTGCCGCGCTAAGCAAGGAAAAGGCAGATGAAGAAGCCATCACCGTGTTTGCCGAGAACCTCCGTCAACTTCTGCTGGCTCCTCCCTTGGGACAAAAGCGTGTGATGGGCATTGACCCCGGTTTCCGTACCGGCTGCAAGGTGGTATGTTTGGACGCCCAAGGCAATCTGCTCCACCATGAGGCCATCTTCCCCCATCCTCCCGTCAACCACCGGATGCAGGCGAAGTTGCATGTAGAACAGATGATTGCCGACTACGGCATCGAAGCCATCGCCATCGGCAATGGCACTGCCAGCCGCGAGACGTCAGAGTTTGTGAAAGACTTGGATTTGAAGGAAAAAGTGCAGACATTCGTGGTGAGCGAGGACGGTGCATCAGTCTATTCCGCCTCAAAAACAGCCCGCGAAGAGTTTCCCGATGAGGATGTGACCGTCCGTGGTGCCGTGAGTATCGGGCGCCGTCTGATGGACCCCCTGGCCGAACTGGTGAAGATAGACCCGAAGAGCATCGGTGTGGGCCAATACCAACACGATGTGGACCAGACGAAGCTGAAGCACAGTCTGGACATGACCGTGGAGAGCTGCGTCAACTCCGTGGGCGTTGACCTCAACACTGCCAGCCAGCATCTGCTCACTTATGTGAGCGGCTTGGGACCCACGCTGGCAAAAAACATTGTGGAATACCGGCGTGAGCATGGTGCATTCACAAGTCGTTCGCAACTGAAAAAAGTTCCCCGCTTAGGGCCTTCAGCCTTCGTTCAATGTGCCGGTTTCCTCCGCATCCGTGGAGCCAAGAACCCTTTGGATAACAGTGCCGTACACCCTGAAAGCTACGACATCGTGGCACAGATGGCCAAAGACTGCGGCTGTACTGTGGATGAACTGATAGCCGACCGCAACAAGCGCAAGCAGATAGACCTTCAGCGCTATGTGACAGATGATGTTGGCATGCCCACCCTCACCGACATCATGGATGAATTGGAGAAACCGGGACGCGACCCCCGCGAGCAGATAGAGGAATTTGAGTTTGACTCCCGCGTGTCGAGCATAGATGACTTGGAAGAAGGGATGGTGCTGCCCGGCATTGTGACCAATATCACGAAATTCGGTGCCTTCGTAGATATTGGTGTCCATCAAGACGGACTGGTACATATATCACAGTTGGCCAACCGCTATGTGAAAGACCCCAACGATGTAGTACACCTACATCAACATGTCCGTGTGATGGTACTTGAGATAGACCATCGCCGCAACCGCATCTCACTGACGATGAAGGGGGTAGAATAACCGCAGGAAAGAAGAACCCTACAAATAGCAAAGACCGCTGGCAACAAGCACCAGCGGTCTTTTCGCTATTCTCAATTTTGTTTTTACTTCACCTTTTCGACGATAGCCTTGAAAGCATCGGGATTATTGACGGCGAGGTCGGCGAGCACCTTACGGTTGATCTCGATACCAGCCTTGGTGAGAGCACCCATGAGCTGAGAGTAGCTCATGCCGTTGAGACGGGCAGCAGCATTGATACGCTGAATCCACAGTGAGCGGAATGTGCGCTTCTTGTTGCGGCGGTCGCGATAAGCGTAGGTAAGACCTTTCTCCCAAGTATTCTTGGCAACAGTCCAAACATTCTTACGGGCACCAAAATAACCCCTTGTAAGCTTAAGTATTCTCTTTCTTCTTGCTCTTGAAGCAACGTGGTTAACTGATCTTGGCATAGTTTCTTCCTTTTAAATGTTTGACTTGAAATTAACGCAGACAAAGCAGGTCGCGAACCTGTTTGAGGTTGGAACGGTCTACAATTGCCTGATGCACCAGATTACGCTTTTGCTTCTTGGTCTTCTTAGTGAGAATGTGGCTGTGGTAAGCGTGATGTCTCTTGATCTTACCAGTTCCGGTGAAGCGGAATCTCTTCTTCGCACCGGAGTTTGTTTTAACTTTTGGCATTTTTTTTGTTTGTTTGATGGTTATTTATTATAGTGGCAACGCATATACCGGGCGTTACGCACTCTGAATCATTCGTCGTTACCTGTGAGTTTCTTCAATGCCTCATCACTGATTTTGGCATTGGCGAAAAGACCTCCACCAGCTGGAGTCTCCGACTCCTGGGTCTGCTGTTTAGCGGCCTCCTTGGCTTCAGCCTCACGGCGCTCGCGGTCCATTTTCTGCTGGCTTTTCTTGGCTACACCTGCTTTTTTAGGAGCCATAATGATAGCCATTTTCTTTCCTTCGAGAGCCGGCAGCTGCTCAACCTTTCCAAATTCCTCCAAATCCTGTGCGAAACGCAGGAGCAATACCTCGCCCTGCTCTTTAAACAGGATGGAACGTCCACGGAAGAAGACATAGGCTCTCACCTTGTTGCCCTCGGTGAGGAACTCCTTGGCATGCTTGAGTTTGAAAGCATAGTCATTGTCACCAGTCTGAGGTCCGAAACGAATTTCTTTAACCTCCACCTTCACTTGCTTAGCTTTCATCTCCTTAGCACGCTTCTTCTGCTGATAGAGGAACTTGGAATAGTCGATGAAGCGACATACAGGCGGCTGTGCATTGGGGGAAATCTCTACGAGATCCACACCCTGCTGGTGAGCCATTTCAAGTGCCTGGCGGGTTGGCATGACCGTGGAGCCGCCATCGCCGACGACACGCACTTCCTTCACGCGAATCTGCTCATTAACACGATACTGATTTGTCTTTTTGTCGTTCTTCATTCAACGGTTTTATGTTAAGCGGCTGCAAAGTTACGATAATTCGAATAATTAGCAAAATTATTTTCCATTTTTTTACGCTGTCGGCAAGTATGATTTTTCAAAAAAATCAGTCTTGCGGCTTGATATTGGTAGCTTCGAGCATGGCATCCACCTCAGCGTTGATACGGTCGGCAAATTCTGCCACCGGCATGGTGGCTTGTTCGCCGCCACCCTGCTTACGCATGGACACCAGTCCTTCGGCTGCCTCTTTCTCGCCTACGATGACCATATAGGGCACGCGTTTGAGCTCATTGTCACGGATTTTACGGCCGATTTTCTCATTACGGTCATCAATCACGGCACGCACGCCTTTCTCATCGAAGATATGTGCCACTTCCTTGGCATAGT
>CACXDY010000018.1 GCA_902766505.1 uncultured Prevotellaceae bacterium | reverse complement strand
CGGTCGTTCTCGTTCACTCTCAGGTATCTTCTGAAAAGGCTCTCCTCATTGTTCGTGGCATTTGCGTTCATCGCAGACAGTCCATCGGCCACCACCGCATGCCATCTGTCAATACGAACATAAATCACATGGATAAGAAACGAAGAACCACAGATAAAAATCATTCCTCCAAAAAATAGTGAAATCAACCGCTTTTCTGCGTTTTTTTTCGTAATATTGCATGTCGGTTTCAAACGGAACTGATTTCGTGAAGGGAGTTTTTAACGATGAAAAATGAATCAGACACAGAACAATCAAAATGAGGTGGAGTTCCTCAGAAGTGAATTCGTCACCCAACTGTCACTCAGCTATGCTCCTGGCATCAAGGCAGGATTCCCCTCACCGGCTGAGGCCTACGAGGTGGAGGTGCTGGATTTCAACAAAGATATGATACGCCACCCCGATACGACATTCTATGCCAGGGTGAGGGGCGACTCCATGATGGATGCCGGTATCTGCGATGGGGATATCCTGGTCATCGACCGGTCGCTCGAACCAAGAAACGGAGATGTCGTGGTGGCTTACTATGACAACCGCTTTACGGTGAAATTCTTCGATAATACCCATCTCGATGAGGGCTATATCAACTTGGTGCCTGCCAACAAGGAGTTCAAGACCTTGAAAATCACTGCCGACGACCAATTCAACGTCTGGGGAGTCGTGCAATATACCATCAGAAACTGGCATAACCCTAAGTAAGTAGAAATGTATTATGCACTCGTCGATGTCGACAATTGCTTCGTGAGTTGTGAACTGGCTTTCAGACCTGACCTCAGGGGCAAGCCCGTTGTTGTCCTGTCCAACAACGACGGGTGTGTGGTGGCGCGAAGCAATGAGGCCAAGGCGATGGGCATCAAAGAGGGTACGCCATTCTACCAGTTGAAGGACCTCTTCCCCCAACAGGAAATCCATGCTTTCTCCTCCAATTATGAACTCTATGCCGACATGACGAGGCGGCTCATGAATCTTGTGAGAAATGCCTCGCCCGAGTTCCACCGCTACAGCATCGATGAGGGCTTCTGCTTGCTCGGCGGCATACCTGTGGAGAGGTTGAAAACATGGGGCGAACAACTCTATCTGTCTATCCTGAAAGGGTTGGGGATGCCGGTGAGTATCGGCATCGCTCCTACCAAAACCTTAGCCAAGGTGGCCAGCAGATATGCCAAGAAATACCCCGGTTTCAAGCATTGCTGTCTCATCGATGATGATGACAAGAGGGAGATTGCCCTGAAACTCCTGCAAATAGAGGATGTGTGGGGCATCGGGCGGAGATGGGCACGGAAACTCCACGAGTTGAATGTCCATACAGCGTATGATTTCGCACATCATGCTGAGTCGTGGGTGAGGTCTTACTTCAATATTGTCGCCGTGCGCACTTGGAGAGAACTCAACGGCATGGACAGCATCCCCATCGATGATATGGAAATGGTGACGAAAAAGAGCATGTGCACCTCCCGGTCTTTCCCTTCCATGCTCTCTGATTTAGGGGAAATCAGAACCCATGTGGCCAATTATGCATCAAAATGTGCCGCAAAACTCAGACAACAGCATTCCGTGGCGGCTGTGGTGGGCGTTTTTGTCGATACCAACCATTTCAGGGAGGACTTGCCGCAATATGGCATGTTCCGCACCGTCGTCTTGCCGACACCCTCCAATTCCTCCATTTCCATTGTCGGAGCAGCTATCCAAGCCCTGCAGATGGCTTTCCGGCCTGGATATCAGTATAAGAGGGCAGGGGTGATGGTCATGGATATCTCTCCGGATTCGGCCGTTCAAACCAATTTCATGGATTACCAGCCCGAACAATACCAGAAAATGAAAGTATTGGATAAGGTGATGGACCATATCAACAAGGTCAATGGCAAGGAGACCATTGTGCTCGGGGCGCAGCAATACACAGCCGACAAGGGTAAGGGGAAAGCCGCAAAGTTCGCTGATGCCATCAAGCGCGACCTCAAAAGCCCGAATTATACCACGCGGTGGTCGGATATCATTGAGGCTGAATAATCCTTCCGAAATAGTTAAAAATCGTAAAAGGTCAAGCCTTTTTGATTTTTTTGACCTATCTTTGCATAATTAAGCAATCTATGGACCTTTACCTGATTCGGGTCCCCCCACTTGTTTCACTTTTTCAATAATGCCCTTGAGAAAGGGGCTGACAACGATTGATAGGATTATGAGAAGAATTTGCACTGTCTTGATATGCCTCATTGGATGGTCCGTTTCCGTTTTCTCACAAGTCAAATGGAATGCAGATTATCAAGCGTATATCGACCAATACAAAGATATTGCCATCGAGGAGATGGCACAATACCGCATTCCTGCCAGCATCACTCTTGCACAAGGACTTTTGGAGAGTGGGGCAGGGAAAAGTTACCTGTCAAAATGCGGAAACAACCATTTCGGCATCAAAAGCCACGGATGGAGCGGCAGAACTATCCGCCATGACGATGACAAGAAGCAGGAAAGCTTCCGCGCCTACGACTCCGTCAGGGAGAGCTATGAGGACCATAGCAAGTTCATTGCCAACAGGGAACGCTATCAGCGGCTTTTCTCTTTGAAAACAACCGACTATGTGGGATGGGCCAAAGGACTGAAAGCGTGCGGTTATGCCACGAATCCTCAATATGCACAGCGCCTAATCAGTATCATTGAAACCTATAAGTTGTATCAGTATGATACGATGAAACCTCAGCACATAGTGCAGGAGGTGAGCAAGAATAAAAAAGAGGAGGAAAACTATACCCGGAGAGCGACCTACAAGGTGCACCAAATCAATGCCTTCAACCAGAACTATTATGTCTATGCCCGTAAGGGTGACTCTTTTGAGTCGATAGGAAAGGAAGTGGGCGTTTCCGCGTCAAACCTCGCCAAATACAACGAAAGAGAGGTCAGCGACAGACTCAACGAGGGGGATGTCATCTATCTGCACAAGAAACAGAAGAAGGCCGACCGGAGGTTTAAGGATTACGTACATGTCGTGAAACAAGGCGAAAGCATGTACACCATCGCTCAGAAATATGGAATAAGACTTTCCAGCTTGTATAAAATCAATAAGTTGGATGAGGACTACCAAATCAGGGTAGGCGACCAGTTGAAAGTCTACAAATAATCTTTTCTTTCCCGACAAATTTCTTCCGCACGCTGGAGGTCTTCCGGCGTGTCAATGCCTATGGTGTCTGTCGAGGTAGGCAATACCCGGATGCGGTAGCCTGCCTGAAGCCAGCGCAACTGCTCCAATTTTTCCAGCGACTCCAAAGGGGATACGGGCAATTGGCAGATGCTCTCAAGGATTGAACGACGGTAGGCATAGATACCGATATGTTTGAGATAGCAGGGTGACTGTGGGGCCATTTCTTCACGGGAGTCCCTGACATGGGGAATCCCGCTGCGGCTGAAATACAGAGCGTAGCCTTGCCCGTCGACAACGACTTTCACCACGTTGGGATTCACGGCCATTGAGAAATCGGAGAAGGGATAGGCTAAGGTGGCAATGTCGGGACGGTTCTCTTCCATACAGTTCAGGAGCAGGGCCAATTGCTCAGGAACAACGAAGGGCTCGTCGCCTTGAACATTCACCACCACGTCGTAATCTGTCTCTAAACGGTGAAGAGCCTCCAGAATGCGCTCTGTTCCATTATGATGATGTTCCGAGGTCATGAGAGCACGGCCGCCAAACTGATTGACGGCCTCCAGAATACGTGTGTCATCAGTGGCCACAAAGGTGGCGGGAATCACCGCTGACACACGCTCGTATACCCGTTCTATCACCGTCTTGCCACACAATGAGGCCAATGGCTTCCCAGGGAAGCGCGTGGATGACCAACGGGCAGGAATGATGGCGACGGCTCTCATGACTGGATGTGTTTAAAGTAGATGGCAAGTTCCTAAGAAATAAAGCAGGATGTAGCCCAGGACGATGGAGATAAGTCCAACGATGATGCCGATGCGGGCCATGTCTTTCTGGTCGACCAGATTGGTGGAATAGGCCAGGGCATTGGGAGGAGTGGAGATGGGGAGTACCATGGCACTCGATGCTGCAATGGCGATACCGATGAGAACGGTGGGGGTGCCACCGATGGCATCTAATTTGTCGCCCATGGCCGTGCAGACCACCGTGAGAATCGGCATGAGAAGGGCTGCGGTAGCCGAATTGCTGATGAAGTTGGAGAGTGCATAGCATATCACACCCGAGAGAATCAGGATGAACATGGGTGAGAAGTCTCCGAAGGGGATGGAGGCCACCATCTTCTCTGCCAGACCGGAAGCGTTCAGGCTGTAACCTAAGGCAAAACCACCGGCTACCATCCAGATGACCGACCAGTTGATTTCTTCCAGGTCATATTTTGTGATGACGCCTGTCAGGGCAAACACGACAAACGGTATCAGGGCAACGGTGTAGGAGTTGATGCCTGTCACGCTGTCGAGCAACCACAGGGCAACGGTCACAATAAAGGTCACAATGACGATATAGGTCTTCACATCACGCTTCATGTTGCTCTCTATCTCCAACTGCACACTCTTCTGGGTGAAGGGGAAAATCTTCTTGAGCAGGAACCAGCTGATGAGCAATAATACGATGACCAGAGGCACCATAAACAACATCCACTCACCAAAACCGATGTTCATGTTCAGACCAGCAGGGTCGTTGAGATATTTCAAAGCGATTGTGTTGGGAGGGGTGCCGATGGGGGTGCCGATGCCTCCTAAGTTGGCGGCAATAGGGATTGACAAAGTCATGGCTATGCGGCCCTTACCCTCTGGCGGCAACTGCTTGAAAACGGGCGTCAGGAAG
The DNA here is from genome assembly GCA_902766505.1 of uncultured Prevotellaceae bacterium. Classification (GTDB taxonomy): domain Bacteria; phylum Bacteroidota; class Bacteroidia; order Bacteroidales; family Bacteroidaceae; genus Prevotella. The sequence goes on along the minus strand of CACXDY010000018.1, from coordinate 1,977 downwards.
GTCAGCATCATAGCGGCTGTGGCTGTGTTGGAGACAAACATGGAGAACAGACCCGTGATGAAAATGAAACCTAACAGGACGTTCTCGCTCTTGTTGCCAAAGGGCTTGAGCAACATCTTGGCCAGCTGACCATCCAGACCTGTCTTGGTAGCTGCAATGGCTAAGACAAAACCGCCGATGAAAAGCATGATGACAGGGTCGGCAAACGAGGCCATGATGTCCTTATAGGAAAGAAGGGTGCCTACTTTCTCCTCATCACACATGAATACAATGCCGGAGTCGGAGGTGAACACCAATAACAGACCGATGATGGCTACCGAAGTGGCCCAGGAGGATACAACTTCCATCAACCACATCAGCGTGGCAAAGGCAAAAATGGCGATGACTCGTTGCTGAACGACGGTCAGACCGTCGATGCCAAATACACTCGAAGGCAAGTTCCATAAAATCAATGTCACAATCAGTACGATGACTGCTTGCAATGATTTCGTGAAGACACGACCAGGATGATATTTCTGGGCATGGCTTACCTTATGATAAGCTTCTACTAAATGAAAACCGGTAAAATTCTTAAACATTTCTTATCGTGTTGTGAATAATGACCGCAAAGGTAGACAAAAAATGATAAAGAATAATTGTATAAATACAATCATTTGGGAGACAACACCACGGAAAAGTGTATTTTTGCCAATCAAAAAAATCGCAGTGGCTTTTTTGCTAACCCGACTGCGCAAAATCAATGTTGATTTGAATAGAATAAACACGAAATCGGGGGTGCATCAATCATGTTTGATACACCCCCGATTTTATGATGACTGATTACGCCAGAACCGACAGGTCCTTCTCGGCGATGAATCGCATGTTGTTGAGGATGATGGTTTCCTTTGCACGCTCGGCATCATCTGTGCGGAAAACTAGAATGCCCTTGCCGCGAAGCAGGAAACTGTACATGTAGGTGAGACTGATGCCGTTGTCGCTCAGAATCTCCACGGCATCGGCGGCACGGCCCGGCTGGTCGTCAAGCTCCAGGGCAAATACATCGGAGAGGGCTACAGCAATGCCTGATTTCTTCAGACCCTCATAGGCGCGGAGGGGCTCGCTGCATATCACGCGGTAAATACCGTTCTCAGCAGTGTCGGGGATGGTGGAGGCGATTATCTGCACACCAAACTTACGCAACAGGTCGAGAACTCTCAACAGCGTGCCCGACTTGTTCTCTATGAAAATGGATAATTGGTGAATAGTCATGGTCTTGGTATCGGTTAAAATAGTTTACGAAGGTCTTTCACTCTCACGGCCTTGCCTTCATCCGAGGTCTTGATGCCTCCCTTCGGAACAAGGCGGACTTTAGGCGTCACCAATATCTCGTCCTTCAACTTGCGGGTAATGTCCTTGGTCAGACGTTGCAGCCGCTGGTAGTCATCGGTAAACAACTCCCGCAACTCTACATCGATGGACATGATGTCGTTGCCGTTGACGGTCTCGATGGTGATGAGGTAATCGGTGCTCAACTCCTTGAACTTCAGGAGTATCTTCTCTATCTGGATGGGGAAGATGTTCACACCCTTGAGGATAATCATATCGTCGCTGCGGCCTTGGAGACGGGCCAGACGCTTGTGGGTGCGTCCGCAGGGGCAGTCGCCGGAAATTACACTCGTCAGGTCGCGTGTGCGGTATCTCAGCAGCGGCATCGCCTCGCGGTTGATAGTCGTCAGCACTAATTCGCCAAGCTGACCGTCTTCTACCGGCTCCAAGGTGACCGGGTCGATGATTTCCACGATGAAATAGTCTTCCCAGATATGGATGCCGTTTTGTTCCGGACACTCAAAGGCTACACCAGGTCCCATCATCTCCGAGATGCCATACGAGTTGTAGGCTTTCACTCCGAGGTTTTCCTCAATGCGCTTGCGCTGCTCCTCGCTGTGAGGCTCTGCACCAATGCACAGCACTCGCAGTTGGGTGTCACGGCGAGGGTCT
>CACXDY010000017.1 GCA_902766505.1 uncultured Prevotellaceae bacterium | reverse complement strand
TGGGAACTCATATTGGATACCATCCTGGAAATCGCAGAAATCATATCTGCCGATGCCAGCGAACTGCTTTCTGCTGTTATTGACGGGAATCCAAGGTTCCATAAGCTATATCAAATGTATAAATTAGTCGCATGATGAATGAATATTCACTTGCGAAACTTTAGTTATATATTAAACCTCTGTTGGAAATCAATGTTGTTGAGTTGCAAAATCTTCTGGGTGTTGCTGCAAGTGCAGAAATAAACGGTGAAGGTGGAGGAACTCTCCCATGGGGTGGAAATGGTTCTGAAGATCCAGATAATCCTGATGAAGGTGATGCCAATAGGTTTAGCCTTTGGGATGAGAACTAAGTAGTTTACTTCTGATAAATGAAGTCAGCGGCTATATGCTTTTCAAAAGTATATAGCCGCTTTTATATGGCTTAAGCAATGGTTTTGTTCTTACCACAGATTTGTTTATAAGGACAGAGGTCGCATGTCGTTTTCTTTTCAGTTGGGATGAAGGGTTGGGAAACATTGAAGATGTCTTCCAAAATGGAACGCAAGCCTTGCTCGAATTCATCGGCATACTTCTCTATGTCTTCTATCTCTTTCTTATCTAATTGAAGGATGGGATTATATTTTTCTACTCCTGCCCGTTGGATGAACAACAAAGCAGGACTGACAGGGAGATGGGCAGGATTGATATGCTCGTCTCTTCTGACAATGGTGGAGTATAGCATGGCTTGAAGGTAATAATCGCTGTGCTTCTCGATGTTTGCGGGGTCGAAAATGTCAGCAACATCTTTTAGCGAAGAGGATGGCTTGTAGCCTGTCTTATAATCTAACACCCGAATGCGCCTTCTTCCATTTGGGTCTGTCACTTCGTCCATCCGGTCTATTCGTCCTCCTATTTTGACTCTTCGCTCTTTGCCTTCCGAATGGATGGTCAGATGAGTAAACACATCACCTTCCAGGCCGCGGATGGTGAATGGTGCAAGTGTCTTGTCTATCTTGAGTAGTTGTCGGAGATACAAAAGAATGACCTTACGATTGATGATTTGCAGGCCGTTGATTTCCTTCAGGTTTTGTGCGTCTTCGCTGTTGAACAATTGTTTTGCCATGGCTTTGTCCAGGTTGCGTTCGATAAAACCTTGGGTGTTCAGAGCATATTCTATCTGCTTAGCGGTGATAGGATGACCTTCGTGCTCAAAAGCATGGCTGGCATCCATTTGGCTTCGGTCTACTCCTGTCAACTCATCATACATGAACTGCGAGGCATCATGGAAGATATTGCCAAATGCCTTGTTGTCAATTTCACCATTCTCCGTGTCGGGTTCCTTTATCCCCGCTACATTGTTGTAGAAAAATTGCAGGGGGCATCTGAGATAACGGTTGATGGAGGTTGGCGAGATATATTTGATTTGAGACAGCCGCTCCATTACTTCTTGAGTCTTTTCTATGGGAATACGCTCATGAAGAATAGATGATTGTGCCGAGACGATGGCACTGCGCTTGATTGTATGCTGGCTCTCCAACATCAATTGTAACAGGAACCGGCTTTTCTCACCGGTGTTTTTATCATCTGCAGCATTGCCATACATAATGGTCACATCTTGAGCCCGTTGAAGCAGGCGGAAGAAATTGTAGGCATAGATGCCGACGCGGTGGTCAATTGTCGTCATACCGAAGGCCTTGCGTAGTGACTGGGGAATGAAGGACGGGGTATCTACACCTTTGGGCATATTGCCTTCATTACAGGAGAGTATCAGCAGATGGTCGAAGTCGAGGTTGCGGGTTTCAAGCACTCCCATGATTTGGAGACCGATGGCTGGTTCACCGTGGAAAGGGATGGTGGTGTTCGACATGATTTGATGAAGTAGCCGCAGATAGGTGACTGAATCTACTTTCAGCACTTCCTCATCGATGAGACCCTGCAAACGATTGACTAAGGTATAGGCTCGGAAGAGTGACTCATGAGTCAGTGGATTGTCTGTTTCATGTTGCCGGGCAGCCATGGCCGTGGCACGGAGTATGTCGAGCAGCCATCGATTGACGCAACGGTTCATGTCATACGCTCTTTCTGCATGACTTGGGTCTTCATTCAAGTTGCGGAAAATGAGGGCAAGTCCCTCGTCGAGACACATCTCCTCGCGTGTGGGATAGAATCGGTGGTTGATGATGAGGGTGTTGCATAGTTCCGCACATCGGGGTGACAGGTAGGCGGCATAAGGATGGCGGAGAACAGGCAAAACGAATTTTTGACGGTATTTGTCCTTTCCTGACTGGCCATAGATGGCCATTTCTGTCAACAGCGTAATCAGCGATGAGGCGGCAGTTTGTACAAACGGAAAACCGGTCGTGATGTTCACATTCTCCACTGATGGTGGAATGCTGTGGATAACGGTGGGCAACAGGTTCTCATCGCATAGCACGACGGCACTCCGGTTGCCGGCATCCACGCGGGCTTTATCTTGAAGCCATTCACCCACATAGCGTGCCTGGATTGTGCCGGTGGGAGCTCCTATGTAGGTAATGTCTTTCTCTTGGGTGAAATTCCCATAGATTTCCGATGATTTGTCATCCAATTGATTGGGAAATTCCAACAGATATTTCCTTACTTGGTAGCCTGCCTCATTGGATTCTTCTTCTGATTGATAATAATGGTCAAAATCCCAATAGAACTCTGCTTTCCCCTCACGTTTTAATTTCTTGAACAATTGACGCTCTACTTCTTGTAAGGCATTGAATCCCACAAAGATATAGGTGCGCTCACCAAAGTCTATCTGGTCGGACTCCACTACTCGGCGGCACAAACTTCCCTCATAAGCTAAACCCTGAGACTCCAAATTTTGATTGTAGTGGTTGTATATTTCGCTGAAACGACTCCATAGTTGCAGAAACTTCTCCTTTAGCCGGGAGTTGTGTTCTTCGTCAAAATCTTGGAAAAAATGATGAAGCACCTGTTTCTGTGTTTCTGTCAGATAGTCGATGTTGTCGTAGGCATGAAGGTCGCGGAGATTGGTAAACAGACCATGGGCATCGATAAGATTCTTGTCAATATCGTTGAAGTCCGACAGTAGGACGATACCCCAACTATAGAATTGGTCAAGGCTTTCTGTGCTTTTGGTACAACTCACAAAACTGCGGTATAACTCACAGACAAGTTTGATGTCGTCTGGAACCATCAGCGATGAGTAGCTGCGGAACAAGTCGCTGATAGTGGTGTATGACGGACTCCACAGCGGATGTTGATTGATTTGCGCAAAATAGTCGTTGATGAACAACGATGCACGCTTGTTGGGAAAGACAAGGGTGACTTCTGACAGGTCATCGCCATGACGCTGAAGAATATCATTGGCTACATGATATAAAAAGGGCAGGGTATGCTTGGCGTCTCTATCCATGATTTTTTTATTTGTTACAAGGTGTGATTTCATTGCGGTCTACATACCAGAGATAGCCTTCTACGTGGGCATGTCCCATATCACGCAATAATTTCACATAACGTTTAACTTGATTTACATAGTCTGAATTGGGCTTGCCGAATTTGAAATCCACCACGATGGTTCGTTGGCCGTCACTCATCACACGGTCGGGGCGACGTGACTTCATGGCTCCTTTCTCATCGAAATAGAGAATGGAACATTCGTTGTGGAGTGTCCAATGGGGAGAAAACCATTCTCGTACCTTAGGATTCTCAAGGGCTTGCTGAAGTAGGTTGCGCAATTCGTCAGGGGAGGTCTCATCATAGAGAATGCCCGCATGGGTCAAGTCTTGCAGCACCCGTTCGATATCACTCAGGTCTTTGAGCCGGGAGAATATGCTGTGGAGCAGATTGCCGCGGGTGATATAGTTTGTTTGGACAGATGGTTCACCTTGTGTGAATTCCTTGCTGTCATTACTCTGCCTGAAGGTCACTCGCATAGGATAGGATTTCATCTCAAAGGGGATGCTCTCATCGGGCTTCAGCAGGATGTTGGCTGTTTCTTTCTTCTCTTTCTCTTGTCGGCTGGTGGATGGGAAACAGGTGCCGTATTCCAATATGACTGCACCTTCATCCTCTGTGATATCGCAAGGATAGGTCAGCAGAGGTGCATCCTCTTTCATTTTCTTGATGCATTCTGTGATGAGTTCACTCCTTGAGAGAGGGTTGGTGCCTTGCTGGTAATGGGTGTTGGGCTTGTTGGCGCCATAGACAAATAGCCTTGTCTGGGCGCGGGTAAATGCCACATATAGCAGATTGAGATTGTCCACCGTATTTTGCAGATGTTCCATACAATAGTCTTTTTCATAGATGGAACCCATCATCTTGTTTTTGCTGTAATCGATAGGGAGAATGGGAAGTTCGTTGTATGGTTCTGGGGCATCGGTCATTTTGCACCACAAGGTATCGGACTTCTCTAACTTCCAGTCGCAGAATGGAAGAATGACGTTGTCGTATTCCAAACCTTTGCTTTTGTGGATGGAAACGATGCGGATACCGTCAACATTATCTCCATGAATGGCCTTTTTGTATAGACTTTCATCCCAGGCATTCAGAAAACGGTCTATGTCGGATGTGTTGTCTTTCAAATACTCTAATACAGTGTCGTAGAAGGTACAGAGATAGGGGCTTTGGCCTTGGAGTTTGCCGAGTTCAAACATTTCGTAGAGACTTTCCACCAAATCGGTTAGTGGCTTGGACCTGAGTTGGGCGTAGTCTTCTGCATCGCGGAATCCTTCGGGCAGCCATTCTCTGAAAGCGAGTTGGGTTTCTTTGGGGTTGCAGGATAACAGCAGTACCGCATCCGGTATGTCTTTCCCGAGAATGTCGTTGGTGTAGGATTTGGCCAGATAAGCTTTGCTCAGAATATCTTTATCGTTTGAAAGAACACGTAGAGCATTGATGAGCACTTTCACCGTAATGGAGGTATTGATATGGAAGGCTTCATCGGAGACGATATTGATGTCGGGCTCATGGGTCTGGAAATAATAGGCCGTATCTTCGATGTCCTCATTCCTACGGGCGAGGATAGCAATGTTTCTTTGGGATATTCCTGCATCGAGGAGTTGATGGATGGTTTCGGATATCTTCTCCAAGATGTGTTCCTCGTATTGTTCTTGTTCCATTAATTCCAGCCGGACATAGCCTCCGTCTTCTTTGTTCTCTGGCAATTGTTGGACTACATCTTCATAGGCTTTTTTCAATTGCTCGGCCTCTTTGCCGACAATGAGTTGAAGACGTTGGTGCTCGAGGGCTGCGGCGGTCACGAAAAACTCATTGTTGAATTCCACCACTCGCTTGCTGGAACGGTAGTTGGTATCAAGGGGCTTGACCTCTATCTTCTGGTCGTCGTCATTGAATTCATGGGTGATGCCGTTGAGAAGACGCCAGTCTCCTGAACGCCATCGGTAGATGCTTTGTTTCACATCGCCCACAATGAGGTTGCCATGGTGCTGATCCATGCAATTAGACAACAATACCTTGAAATTCTGCCACTGCAGATTGCCGGTATCTTGAAACTCATCAATCATGATGTGATTGAGGGGAGCACCGATTTTCTCGAAGATGAAAGGTGTGTCGTTGTCTTCTATCATCGCATGGAGCATACCTTGGGTGTCGCTGAGCAAAAAACGGTTGGCTGCGTTGTTCATTTCGCGGACGGTTTTCTCTATATTGCCCAACAAGCGGAGTTGGTCGAGATGCTTTAAGGTTAAATCTGCTGACAGTATCTGACTGAAGCATTTCACACGGTCTGATTCCGTTTCGTGCAGGATGGCCTTTAACTTGTTTTCCGCCATGGATACGATAGCTTGACGGGCTGGATGGGTCTTTTTGACCCATTTCTCTGACGACTCCATGCAGTCTTTAACTCTTGACTTGGTTTCGCTACCATCAAAGTCGCCTTCACGCAATTTGCTGAAATAGCCATAGATTCCCTTCATTCCGTAATTGAAGTCTTCTGCACTATAACCTTTGGTTGCTTCAAAGAACCGGTTGGCATGTTCTTTCATCTTGTCTATATTGTCTCTGCGGATAGCTGACAGCTTTTTCTTGTAGTTGTGGAAAAAGGTGGGGTCAGACATGATAGCTTGCAATTGCTCGCGATTTTGCTTGTAGGTGTCTTTGAAGATGTTTTCGCCAAATTTCTTGACTTGACCGATGATGTTCCAACTCTTGTCGTCATTGATTTTGTCAACAATATAGCTCATGAGCCATTTAAGAAGTTGGTCCTCATTTCCAAGTGATTCTATCATGCCGTCAACAGCATAGGATTCCACTTGCTTATCATTCAATTCTATGCGGAGATTCGGGGTCAAATCCAACTCCCGGGCAAGATTCTTCAGAATTCGTTGAAAAAACTTGTCTATCGTCTCTACCTTGAAAGAACTGTAATCATGGATGAGACCATGTAGGGCTAATCTGGCGTTTGTCTTCACCAATGTCTCATCGCAATGCAGTTCCTTGGTAATTTTCTTTAGATAATCATTCGAGTCTTCATATCCGTTGGCCAGCCCATTGAGTTGACTCAATATACGCATTTTCATCTCCTCGGTGGCCTTGTTGGTGAAGGTGACAGCGAGGATGTTGCGGTAATTATGGGGATTCTTTATCAGCAACTTGATGTATTCCACTGCCAGGGTGAAGGTCTTGCCACTCCCTGCGCTCGCTTTGTATACAATCAATGGTGGTGTGTTAGCTGTTTTTGCCATGATGATAGATTCTTTTTCTGTGTTTTTGATGATTCCGGCATACGTCTCAACTTCCTGTAAGTTAATAGATGGCTTACCATCCTTCAAACAATTCGAAACCAAACTTGCATCCTATATTTTCGTAATGTCCTTTTCTGAAACTGGTAAACAAACCCATAGAGAAAAAGCGGTTGGTCATGCCGTAGCCTACTTCCACGTAATTGCTCAATCCTTTCAGACTGATGCCGCTCAGGTAGAAACGCTCTTTCTCTATCACTCTGCCTAATAAGGGAATCCAAGACAAGGCAAGCATGGGCGACTCATAAGTGGCATGGGCACGGACATAGTATTTCGAACTATTATACCACTTCCCCGGGAGAAGCTCAAAACGCCCGCTCCAGTCGTCGTTCCATCCTCCGGGTATATTGACATCACGGAAGTTGTTATATTCCAAAAAATAGGTTTTTTTGGTGTCACTGGTGTAGAAACCAAAACCTCCACGTATGGAGAAGGAACGCATGCAGGGCATTAAATGCAAATATGAACAGTCGGCTTCTATCTTTTCAAAGTTCATCCGGTTGCGACTCATGCTTTTTAGCGTGCGCTCGTAATTGATGGTGAATATTGGACCTCGATAACCTGTAGGACGAACGGTAAGTTCGGCGGTCAAGGATGTGGCGTAATAATTGACGGGCCTGTCATACTGATAAAAACCATCAGGGCGGACGGCTTTCCATTGGTTGAAAATGCCGCCAACTTCAATGCCAAGGGTCCTGTTTAGGTCGTAGTGCAAGACGGCAATTCCACTTGAATGATTGAACTTTTCGAGTTCAAGCTGGTCTATTCCCGTCGTGTCGGCTGCTTCAAGGATGACCATGTCTTTGATGGTGCTGTTGGTAATACGCTGACCGCTTCTCCATCTGATATGTAAAAAACCATTATGCCTGTTGTTGAAGGTATAGGTCAAGGGTATATCGGTGTTGATGAGTTTAAGCTTGAAAGAGTAACCGATTTTCATCCTACCACGAATCTCATGGTCATTGTCGAATAAATAGCCTCCGTTCAAGGAAAACTTATAGGTAACACCCCGGCGGTGAGAATAGCCCACATAGAGGGGATTGAGAATGGGAGACATACGGTAATAACCTTTGTCACTCATACCAAATCTTCCCTTCGTTCGTTGAATCATGCGCCGCCCTATTTCATCCCATAAGAAGTTCTTGATAAAGTTTTTTTCAGGAACGATGGTGGTGTCGGGACGGTGCCGGACTCGTAAGGAGTCGAATTCCGAATACATCGACATCTCTTCTTTGTTGAGTGGTTCAGGACGCTTTTGTTCTATCTCTTCCCGTCCTCCTGTGGGCGTCTCTGATGACGGAGACGAGGGAATGCCAAAGACGGCATGGTAGATACCTCGTAGCTTATTTCCTAAGAAAGAGAATTTCATCTTCATCGTACAGGTTTGAGGCAATAAGGAACCGAAGCCTTCCTCGCCCATGACAAGATTGATTTCAAAGTTGACCATGTCGTATTCACCCGACAAATTGCAACTGATAATTCGGCCTGTCTCTATATCCACCATGGCATGGCCATGCGTGGTTTGGGTATTGCGTGCCTTAGGACGGAATTCAAGTTGTGCACGGCCGTTGAAGACATGGGCCACGGCATACTTGTAGAATCGCTTATTGCGGACATGGAACGGCGATAGAATACGGTCGGTAATCATCGTCGTATTGTAGATATTGGGAATGAGATAGATGCTCAGATTGGGCATCACTGTACGGTGGTGACGGATGGTGTTGGTATGTGCCTTGACCACGAAATCTGTCTTCCTGTTGTTATGGAATGTCAAACTCGCAATTTGCTCGCCAATGTAGCTGCGGTTGTGTGAACGGGCAATGGAGTAGAGGTGGGGAACACAAAGGAGTATGGGGTTTCTACGGTCGGTCTTGATTTGGTATTTGATATATGCCTCTGTTTGATACCCCTCTATGCTCGATGTATCGATGGTGGAATGGTAGGAAAATAGCTTCGCCAATACAAGGCTGTCCATGTACTCTTCTGTCTTGATTTCAAGACTGTCCATGTCTGCCTTGCTGAATAAGTCTGTTGGACATAAGATAAATATGGCCAACAACATAAACAACATTTTTGTAAAGGCTCTTTTCACGTATTATTTTTAAGTTGTTTAGCGTTTCTATAGCTCTCAAATTGCAAATATACAAATAATAAATGATTTTACCATGTTCTCACGACGTAAAAACACCGAAGTTACTCTCACTCGGGATAAAAAATGAACAAGTTCATTTTGTTCTCC
>CACXDY010000016.1 GCA_902766505.1 uncultured Prevotellaceae bacterium | reverse complement strand
TCCCTTTTGTTGGTGCTGGCCGTCATGACGGTGCAGGCACAGGACAAAACGCCTATCACCCTTCCGGGAAAAGGCAATATCAATGTGGAAACGCTTGGTAAGCGCATCAACACGAAAATGGATATCTCCAACCTGAACCTTGTGGAGCTTCGTGCACTGCGCAATGCTTTTGCCGCCAAGCAAGGCTATCTGTTCATGAGCAGCGACTTGCGGATGCTCTTCAATACCACCTCCTGGTATGATTCTCTGGCTTGGGAGCGTGAATTGAATGGCGAGAAAATGGGGCCGGTGAAGTATACCAAGGCTGAAACCAAGTTCATCGACAAAATCAAGGCAAGGGAGAATGAGTTGAAAAAGCTCAATTTCACCACCAATACGGGGGTAGTCAACCTTGACAATCTCATCAATCCTTTCCAGCTCGATGTCTTTCCCAGCGAGATGAAGGCTCATCTGGCAAAATACGGATTCGGTATCGTAGAGGCCGACCATGAGCAGCTCTTCCAGGTGTATGAGAAAAATGACTACACTCTTTTCCCGAATTTCGTCACCACCGACCTCTATCTTCAGCTCTTCCACCTCTATTTCGATACCATGATGCGGAAAGTGGAGGAGGGGAAACTCTGTGGAGTGATTGCTGATATGTGCCTGAAAATGCACAAGTGGATGGTCAACCGTGCGGCCAACGACAAGGTTTCCAAAGCAGCAGCAGAGTGGTGCCAGGCCTATTTCGCTGTGGCTTATCAACTGATTGCCGACAAGAAACTTGCTGTCCCCGAACTCTATGCGGAGATGGCTGAGAACGAATACAAAAAGGCCGTTGATGCCGATGACGACTATTCTGTCTTCCTTGGTTATACCGATGTGAAATTCGCCTACGGACTCTTCCGGCCACGCGGACATTACACTCGTTCTGAGCTGTGCAAACGTTATTTCCGTGCGATGATGTGGTTGCAGTCTGTACCCTTTGGCACCGACAAGGATGAGCAGTTGAAGCGGGCCGCCCTCATAGCCGAGATGCTGAAAGAGGATGCTTCCATGAGAAAGGCATACAATACGGTGGCCGACCCTATTACATTCCTCATGGGACCTCCCGACAATGTCACCATCCTGCAAGTGGGTGACATCATGACCCAGCAGGGTGTCAATGCCGTCAAGCTGATAGGTGGAGGAAAACCTTTGGATACATTCAGAAAGACAGTGGAGGCTTTGGCTGATAAGCAGACGCGTATCAAACCGAAATTTGAGAATGCTTCAAGAGTGAAAATCAATTTCATGCCGCAACGTTACCAACCGGATGGAGAGGTGTTGCAGGAAATGTGTGATTACGACAACATCAAGACCAAGCGTGATGTGCCTATGGGACTTGACGTCATGGCCGCCATGGGGAGCACGGCTGCTGAGCGGATACTTATTGATGAGTTGAAACAAGACCAGCAGTGGGAAGGTTTTAAACCGCATCTTGCCGACATGAAGAAAATGATGAGTGGTGTCGACTGGAAGGCATGTGTTTCCAACCGCTGGTTGGATGCCCTAAACGCAGTGAATACCGACAATGATGCCCGGTTGCCTTATTTTATGAAGACCCCGCAATGGGATAAGAAAGACCTCAATGCCACACTTGCCTCCTGGGCAGAACTGAAGCATGATGCCATCCTCTATGCGAAACAACCCTTTGCTGCTGAATGTGGCGATGGTTCTCTTCCACAACCCACGGTGGTCGCTTTCGTAGAGCCGCATGTGTCATTTTGGAAGAAAGCGATAGAGTTGCTTGATGGTACCCGTGACGTGCTGGCAAAGTATCAATTGCTCACCCCCAATATCGAAGAAATCACCAACGAGGTTCGCGAGGAAGCGGAATTTCTGCTCAAAATCAGTGAGAAAGAATTAGCAGGCAAGACCCTGACCGACGAGGAGTATAATAGTCTGCGGTATATCGGTGCCACATTTGAGCACTTGTCACTGGAAATGCTCAAGGAGCCTGATCAGGTACTGCAGGGATGGAGCGATGTACAGGGTACCGACAAGTCAGTGGCTATCGTGGCGGATGTGTATACGGCCAATGGCAATAACAATCCTGACAAGTCTATCCTCTTCGAGGCTGTCGGACCAGCCAATGAAATTTATGTGGTTGTTGAAATCAACGGCCTCCTCTACCTCACTCGGGGCGCCGTCCTTTCCTATCGTGAATTCAAGCGTCCGTTGAACTTGCCAAGAATGAATGATGAGGAATGGCAGGAGCATCTGAAAACATCTCCTGACACCGGAAAGCCTTCATGGTTAAAAGAAATCATTATACCTCTGAAAACTAAACCAGTCGACAACGAGGCCGTCTACTATGGTTCTGGTTGTTGAAAAAAAGCCTCCCCGGGTGCGGGGAGGCCTTTTTTCTTTAAGGTCTTTAAGGTCCTTAGAGTCTTTAAGGTCCTTTTTACTTTTCAAAGAGCTGGATAATCTTGCTGACTACTGGCTTTGTGTCATAATTGCGGTCGAAGAGCAGGGGGTAATTCGTGCGGCCGGGGATAGGCCAGCCGTTGAGCCATGAAGTGCCGTCGCCTACACCCCAGAGTGTCACGCGGCTGATTTGCTCGCGGTGGCGCGAATAGATGTCGAAGAAAGCGAGATAGCGTTCCTCAAATAGCTTTTCTGCTTCTTCGTCGAGTCCGTTCTTGTAGGGATTCATCTTCTCCTGATACTCGAAATTCTGGCTGACCTCTGCACCACCAAACGATTCGGGGTTGGGCAGCATGTTGAGGTCGAGCTCCGTAATCATTACCTTCACACCTGTGGCAGCCAATGAGTCAATGGTCTTCTCATATTCAGGCAGGTCGGGGTAGTCTGTGCCGTTGTGGCTCTGCATACCCACACCGTCGATGCGGCAACCTTTTGCCTTCAGGTCGCGCACCAGCTGGCAAACGGCAGCACGCTTCTCAGGCTTGGCCATGGAATAATCGTTGTAGTAAAGCTCGGCTTCAGGGTCGGCTTCATGGGCGAATTTGAAAGCCAGTTCGAAGTAGTCGGGGCCGATGATGTCGAGATAAGGCGTGTGGCGCATCGAACCGTCATCCTCGAAGGCTTCGTTGATGACATCCCATCCAATCAAACGGCCCTTGTAACGACCGACAACATCGGAGATATAGGTGTGCATCCGCTGGATAAGGGTGTCGCGCGATACTTGCTTGCCCTGGTCATCGGTAAAGAACCAGGGGGCTGCCTGGGCATGCCATACAAGACAATGGCCGATGGCCTTCAGCTGATGGTCTTCAGCGAATTGCACATACTGGTCGGCATCATCCCAATGATATTCGCCTTTCTTGGGAGCGACGACTTCCTGCTTCATGCAGTTTTCAGGGGATACCTGATTGAAGTTCTTCAGCACCACTTCAGCGCCGATGGAGTCGCGGCCCGACTGCTGGTCAGTATTGATGGCGGCACCGATGAGGAAATGCTTGCCCACCACGTCTTTCAACGTGGGAGGACCTTGCTCGGTGGGGTGGCAGGCGGCAAGCATAGCTGCCGCTGCCACAAAGAGAAAGAATCGATGGTTCATGGTCATATCAAGTGAAATTTTTTAATCTTTTCCGAGGTTGCGGGCTTCAATAGCCTTGTTGATTTCATCTATCTTTTCATCGCTGAGTTCATATTTCGAGATGATGAACATGGCCAAAGCGAGCAGGATGGCAGGAATCACGCACACCAACCACAAAATGCCTTCCTCGGCAAACGGGGTCTGCTCGATGGTCTGGCTGTTGTAGCCTACGTATGCCAAGACAGCAGGACCGACAATGCTTCCGAATGTCATACCGGCTTTGAAGAACAATCCAGTCAAGGCATTGACAATACCGGATATACGACGGCCTGTAGTGAACTCTCCATAAGAAATCACCTCAGGAACCAGTGCCCACATATAACCAGTGGCCACAATCACACCGGTGCTCTTGATAAACTGAGCCACGTAAATCATCGTCATGTTCGGATTCTCCAACTTGGAAATGACATAGAGCATTGCCATACCGATGATGGCGGCACCAAGGAAGATATAGAACATGTTTTTCTTGCCGACCATGCGTTTGAACCATGGGACAAGCGGCATGAAGATGAAGGCGGGAATAGAGCCCAAGGCCATAAAGATTGACAGCTCCTGGGCTGAACCATGCAGATTGCTGTTGATGAAATAGGCACCAGCGGCATTACCGACCGACATCATGGCAAAAGCTGTGATGAAGAAGAAGGCGAGCACGCGTAACGGACGGTTGCGGACGAACTCCATCCACAGGTCGCTGACTTTCACCGTCTCCGTTGCCTTGGCATCCATGACAACGCGCTCCTTACATTGTGAGAAGCAGAACAGGAGCAGGCATAAGCCGACAATGGCATAAATGGTCATCGTCGTGAACCATGCTGAGGGGTCTTTGGGAAGGCTGTCGGATGGTGCGCCGGCTATCAAAGCGATAAACAACGGCAAACCGGAGTTGACGGCCAGACCGCCAAGGTTGGCCATAAACATACGCACTGAGGTGAGGATGGTGATTTCATCAGTGTCGCGCGTCAGCGAAGAGTTCAACGCTCCATACGGTACATTGATAAATGTATAGAGCAACTGCATGGAGATATAAGTGACGTACGCATAGATGATTGACGGTGCAAAACCATTGTAGAAGCACAAAATGGCAAATCCAGAAAGAGGAATGC
This sequence comes from uncultured Prevotellaceae bacterium, assembly GCA_902766505.1. Lineage (GTDB taxonomy): Bacteria > Bacteroidota > Bacteroidia > Bacteroidales > Bacteroidaceae > Prevotella. The sequence goes on along the minus strand of CACXDY010000016.1, from coordinate 128 downwards.
CCACATAGAGCAGATAGGAACGGTATTTTCCGTAGCGGGGGTTATTCTTGTCGATTAACGCGCCTACTATGGGGTCCCATATGACGTTTGCCACATTGCCCACTAAGAACATGACGGCCACTGCCGAG
>CACXDY010000015.1 GCA_902766505.1 uncultured Prevotellaceae bacterium | reverse complement strand
TTTCACATCACTTTCACCACAACTTTCGCCCATAGAAAAAGGCAGCTTGGAAGATCATCCTAACTGCCTTATTTTTAATGTTTTATCTTAGTAGCGGGACCCGGGATTGAACCGGGGACCTCATGATTATGAATCATGCGCTCTAACCAGCTGAGCTATCCCGCCATCATTATTTTGCGGGTGCAAAGGTAATCATTTTTTTTTAACGTGCAAAAAAAATTGAATTTTTTATTTGAATATCGAAGAAAAACAGTAAATTTGTAGCGATATGGCATGATCAGCAACCTAATGCGTATGAAAAAGCAACAGATTAACATTGAGTACAGCCTTCGCTCCACCTCTGCCAATATCATTTGGAAACTCATCAGCACAGAAGAAGGATTGGGCCGATGGATTGCCGATGAGGTGAAAGTGAGCAAGGACAAGTATTATTTCACATGGGGCGACGAATGGAGCCACCATGAGAAACGTGCTGCCGACCTGCTGGAAAGCGTCCGCAACAGCCACATCCGTCTGAGATGGGAAGACGAGACCGACCCCTCCGCCTATCTTGAGATGCGCATGAGCCGTTCGGAGATAACAGGAGGATTTACCCTCCACGTGATAGACTACGCCCTGCCGGAGGACGTAGATAGTCTTTACGATATCTGGGAGCAGAATTTCGACATGCTGCGCCAATCCACGGGCTTGTAACCCCCACCTTGTCCCACACGTAGGTGAGCCGCGTGGAAAGAAGAATAAACTAAGTAATTTGATTATTTCAAGTTATTTTCTTATCTTTGCGGCCAAATGTAGTCGGCAAAGATTAACGCCATTCACCAATGTTGGGAATCAAGAGACTCTATATATTGATTATCAAGCAGTTTGCACTGCTTTTCGTTGGCACGTTCTTCATCGCACTCTTTGTGCTGATGATGCAATTCGTGTGGCAATATGTAGATGCGCTGATTGGAAAAGGCCTCACACTCGACATCATGGCGCAATTTTTCTGGTACATGGCGCTCATGATGGTTCCACAGGCGCTTCCCCTGGCCATCCTCCTTTCATCACTCATCGCTTTCGGCAACCTTGGAGAAAGTTCGGAGCTGACAGCCATCAAGGCCGCCGGCATCTCCCTGATGCAGACACTCAAACCGCTGATTTTCATCGTGATAGCCATTGCCCTGGCCTCTTTCTATTTTCAAAACAACATTGGTCCGCAGGCAAAGGGGAAAATCGGACAGCTGCTCATCTCCATGAAACAGAAAAGTCCCGAGCTGGAGATTCCCGAGGGTATATTCTACGACGGCATCCCCCAATGCAATATCTATGTTCAGCGCAAGGAGATGAAGACCGGCATGCTCTACGGCATCATGATTTACAAGATGACCGACAGTTACGAAGACGCCGCCATCATTCTTGCCGACTCCGGCATGCTGCAGTCTACCGCAGAGAAAAGACACCTCCTCCTCAACCTCTACAGCGGGGAATGGTTTGAGAACATGCGTTCCTCCGACTTCGGCAACAGCGCCACCGTCCCCTACCGCCGGGAGACATTCTGGCATAAACGCATCGTGCTCGATTTCGACAGCGACTTCAACCTGGCTGATGCCAATATCTTCGGACAGAACGCCCAAGCCAAGAGTCTGAATCAAATCAGGGTGGATATCGACTCACTCAACCACACCTACGACAGCATCGGCCGTGCCTACTATGATGACGCCAAACGGTATTCCTACAACATCCCGGGCATCACGAAGGCCGACACACTACGCGCCATTCAAGCCCTGCGCGCCAAGACCTTCGACTACGACAGTGTCTACGCACACCTGAGTCCCGACAAGCAGCGCACCGCGGTCAACAACGCACTGTCGAAAGTGACCCAGCAGATGAGCGAGCTCGACTTCCGCAGCATGATGACCAGCGAGGGCGACAAATACCTGAGGCAGCACAAGTTGGAGGCACTCAACAAATTCGTGCTCTCGCTGTCGTGCATCATCTTCTTCTTTATCGGTGCTCCCCTGGGAGCCATCATCCGCAAGGGCGGACTCGGTGTGCCCATCATCGCGTCGGTCATCGTGTTCATCATCTTCTACATCCTCGACAACGTGGGATTCCGCATGGCCAAGCAGGGAAGCTGGTCCATCTGGTTTGGCAAGGGTCTGGCCACCGCCGTCCTCGCACCCACCGCCGTCTTCATCACCTACAAGGCCAACAACGACTCCGCCGTCTTCAATCTCGACTCTTACATCAACCTGGGTATGAAACTACTCGGCATGCGCCGCAAGCGGAGCGTCACCATCAAGGAAGTCATCATCAACGACCCCGACTACACCCGCGACATCCAGGAACTGGAGCGCATCAGCGGGGAAGTCACGCATTATGCCCATACCCGCCAGCTGAAATTACCGCCCAATCCCATCAAGGTGTTCTTCAAATATCACCCCGACCATGAGATAGAACGCATCAGCAATGAACTGGAGGAAGTCATTGAGGACCTCTCCAACACACGCGACCGCACCATCATCGGGCATCTCGGCCAATACCCCATCGTGTCGGAAAAGGCACACACCCGACCCTTCGAGCACCGGTGGATGAACATCCTCTCGGCCATCCTCGTCCCCATAGGCGCCTTCCTCTATTTCCGCATGTGGACGTTCCGCCTAAGACTGCTCAAGGACCTGCGCACCATCAAACAGACCAACAGCCAGATTATCTCCCGCATCCAGGAGAAGAAAATGAATATACCCAAAGACTCTATTACATTATAATATTATATGGACAAACTATTATCCCAAAGAATAGAGAGCGCCGTCAAAGATTTCCGCGAGGGAAAATTCGTCATCGTCGTCGATGACGAAGACCGCGAGAATGAAGGCGACCTCATCATCGCAGCCGAGAAAATCACCGCTGAGAAAGTCAACTTCATGCTCAAGCATGCACGAGGCCTGCTCTGCGCACCTATCACCATCTCCCGCTGCAAGGAACTCGACCTGCCACACCAAGTGTCGGAAAACACCTCCATGCTCGGCACCCCATTCACCGTGACCATCGACAAAATAGAAGGATGCTCCACCGGAGTGAGTGCCCACGACCGCGCCGAAACAATCCGCGCACTCGCCGACCCCAACTCCACACCGGCAACTTTCGGCCGTCCAGGCCACATCAACCCCCTTTACGCTCAAGACCACGGCGTACTGCGCCGCAGCGGCCATACAGAAGCCACCATCGACCTGTGCCTGCTGGCCGGACTGTATCCCGCCGGCGCCCTGATGGAAATCATGAACGATGACGGCACGATGGCAAGACTGCCACAACTCGAGGTAATGGCCGAAAAATATGACATCAAAATCATCTCCATCAAAGACATGATTGCCTACCGACTGCAACGCGACTCCCTCATTGAGGTGGGCAGCGAGGTGGACATGCCTACACAATACGGCCACTTCAAATTCATCCCCTTCCGCCAGAAGAGCAACGGACTGGAACACTTCGCCCTCATCAAGGGAGAATGGACCGACGACGAATCCGTCATGGTCAGGGTGCACTCCTCATGCTCTACCGGCGACATCATCGGCAGTCTCCGCTGTGACTGCGGCGAACAACTGCACAAATCTCTCGAGATGATAGAAAAGGAAGGCAAGGGCGTGCTCGTCTATATGCAACAGGAAGGCCGCGGCATAGGTCTGATGAACAAAATCGCCGCCTACAAACTGCAGGAAGAGGGCTACGACACGGTGGACGCCAACACCCACTTGGGATTCAAGCCTGATGAGCGTGACTATGGCTGCGGTGCCCAGATGCTCCGCCATCTCGGTATCCACAAGATGCGCCTCCTGACCAACAATCCCGTTAAACGAGTGGGACTGGAGGCCTATGGCCTGGAAATCGTGGAAAACCTGCCCATAGAAGTCACCCCCAATGAATTCAACCGCGACTACCTGCGGACGAAGAAAGAACGTATGGGGCACCTGCTGCACCTCTAACCCCGGAGAACAAGACAAAAAGCTACGGGAAAAACGGAAAAACAAGAAAAAAGCTAATAAAAAAACGAAATAAAGCATCATTTTATCCGTTGAGATAAAAAATATCTCTAAATTTGCAATTCAAAAGCAAAAACCATGGCAAAATTATCAGAACGTCTCAACAGGCTTGCTCCCTCTGCCACACTCGTCATGTCGCAGAAAAGCAGCGAGATGAGGGCCCAAGGCATCGATGTCATCAACCTCAGTGTGGGAGAACCCGATTTCAACACCCCCGACGGCATCAAGCAAAGTGCCAAACAGGCCATCGATGAAAACTACTCCAAATACTCACCCGTGCCGGGCTACCTGGACCTGAGGAAAGCTATTTCGGCCAAACTGAGTAAAGAGAATGCCCTCGACTACCAACCGTCGGAAATCCTTGTCTCCAATGGTGCCAAGCAGTCGGTGTGCAATGCCATCCTTGCCCTGATCGACGAGGGCGACGAGGTCATCATCCCCGCTCCCTATTGGGTGAGCTACCCGCAGATGGTCAAACTGGCAGGAGGAAACCCCGTCATCATCCCGACAGGATTCGCACAAAACTTCAAGATGACAGCCAGCCAACTGGAGGCTGCCATCACCCCCAAGACAAAAATGCTGATCATCTGCTCGCCCAGCAACCCCACCGGTAGTGTCTACTCCAAGGAGGAACTGCGCGCACTGGCCGACATCGTGCTTGCCCACGACGACCTGTTCGTCATCGCAGATGAAATCTACGAGCATATCAACTATACCGGGAAACATGAGAGCATCGCACAGTTCCCCGGAATGAAAGAGCGCGCCATCGTCATCAACGGCGTGTCGAAAGCCTATGCCATGACAGGATGGCGCATCGGCTACATGGCCGCCCCGGAATGGATTGTGAAAGGATGCAACAAACTGCAGGGACAATACACCAGCGGAGCCTGCTCCGTGAGCCAGAAGGCAGCCGAGGCCGCCTACACCCAAAGCCAGGACTGTGTGGAGGAGATGCGACAGGCATTTGAACGCCGCCGCGACCTCATCGTCGAACTGGCCAGCCAAATTCCCGGTCTGGAGGTCAACAAGCCCGAAGGTGCTTTCTATCTCTTCCCCAAATGCAGCCATTTCTACGGCAAACACTTCGGTGAACGCACCATCAACACATCCACAGACCTGGCTCTCTACCTGCTCGAGGAAGCCCACGTGGCCACCGTCGGCGGCGACGCTTTCGGCGACCCGGAATGCTTCCGGATGAGCTACGCCACCAGCGACGAGAACATCCGCGAGGCCATGTCGCGAATCAAGGAAGCATTGTCAAAACTTGAATAGCAACGGCCTCACGCTCTATAGACAACCAAGATTTTACAATAAAATTTTTGTTAAAATACCTTAACCGCCCTAAAAGTTTCATCAAAATTGTTATCTTTGCGTGGTTGAAAGCGTAAATACGGTCGTACTTACGCTATAGGTAATTAAAACACAACAAACATCGGATTTATACACTTAAATTTATCAATAACTTAAATCAACAAATTAAAAAATTATGGCTAATTCAAAACAAGCAGCTGCCCCCAAGAAATCTGAGGGCTTCACAGGTGTAAGAGGTGCATTCTGGATCATCGTAGTTTGCGCCATCATCGCTTTCACACTGTTCTTCACATGGTTCGCTAACGGATCACACTTCTCCGACGAGACCAAAGAGACTCCTATCGACATCTGGGGTACTATCTTCAAGGGTGGTGTCATCGTGCCTGTTATCCACAGCTTGTTGCTCACCGTGCTTGCTATGTCTATCGAGCGCTGGCTCGCTCTCCGCACTGCATTTGGTAAGGGTGCCCTTCCAAAATTCGTGACCAACATCAAGGCCGCCCTCAACGCTGGCGACTTCGCTAAAGCTCAGCAGCTCTGCAACCAGCAGAAGGGTTCTGTGGCTAACGTGGTTTCCGCTTCTCTCAATGCTTACAAAGAGATGGAAGCTACCGCTGGTATCAAGAAAGCCCAGAAGGTTGCTAAAATACAGCAGGCTCACGAGGAAGCTACACAGCTTGAGATGCCTACACTGACCATGAACCTTCCTATCCTTGCTACTCTGGTTACCCTCGGTACACTGACCGGACTTCTCGGTACTGTGGTCGGTATGATCAAGTCATTCTCCGCCCTTTCTGCAGGTGGTGGTGCTGACTCCGCAAAACTTTCCGCTGGTATTTCTGAGGCTCTTATCAACACCGCTTTCGGTATCGCCACATCTTGGTTCGCAGTGGTTTCCTACAACTACTTCACCAACAAGGTAGACAAATTGACTTTCGCCCTCGACGAGGTTGGTTATTCAATTGCTCAGACATACGAAGCAAACCATACAGAAGAGGCTTAATTTTTGCTAACCCTTTAAAATCTTATCGCTATGGGTAAAGTAAAAGTTAAGAAGAGTGATGTCTGGATCGACATGACGCCTATGTCGGACGTCATGACCCTGCTGCTGACCTTCTTCATGCTGACTTCTACGTTCGTCAAGAACGAGCCAGTGAAGGTCAATGTGCCTGGGTCAGTGTCCGAGATCAAGGTGCCAGAAAATGGCGTCCTGACCATCCTCGTAAATCCTGAGAAGGATGCCGCGGGCAACCCGACGGGCGAGGGTCAGGTGTTCATGAGCATAGACAACACCGAGCAACTTGGAGAAACCTACTCC
>CACXDY010000014.1 GCA_902766505.1 uncultured Prevotellaceae bacterium | reverse complement strand
AGAGCCTGGGTACCGTTGCTGTAGGTGAAGTCGACACCGCTGAGCACGAAGTCGCCCTTCACCTCGGCAGGGTGATGTTTGCCGCTGTCCTCCACCTCATGGTCGGCATGCAGGATGCCGAAGAACCCCTCAGCATAGATGAGCGCGTCGTTCATGTCGTCGTAGATGCGGTGGAGTTGGCGGATGGGAGCGCTGACATTGGCAAACAGCATCACGTGATACATGATCTTTCCGATGGACATGCCGGGATAGTCGATGAGCACCAGATAGGCCGTCAGGATGATGATGAGCACGGTGCCTATCTGCTCCAGAAAACTTTTCAGACCGTTGAACATATAACTCTGCTTCCGCGTGTTAAGTTGCAGGTCGGTCATGTTGCGCTGAATCTCTGCCTGGCGGTCGGCCTCTATCTGCTCGCGGTTGAAGGACTTGATGACCACGATGCTCTCGATGATGTTCAGGATGCTTTGGCTCACGGCCTGATGTCCCCCGAAAATGCCCCTTCGTCCTCCTTTCATGCGCTTGGCCTGGATATAGGTCACATAGAAATACACAGGGACGATACATAGAGCCACCAATCCCACGTAGACATTGGCCATGAACATCAGTATCAGGGCCAGGATGGCACTGGTGAAGAGGGGCAGGATTTCGATGAAGAAATTGTTGACGGTGTTGCTCAGACTCATGATACCGCGGTCGATGCGCGACTGCAACTTTCCGGTCTCATTGCCTTCAGAGGAGAAGAAGGCCATGCGGAAGGAAAGCATCTTTTTCACCACTTTCAGCGAGAGGTCACGGCTTACCAGGATGCGCATCCGCTCACCATAGTAGCGTTGGAAAAAGGTTACCAAGGCTCCGATGACCTCCTTGCCCAGGAGGATGATGCTGATGGTGGTCAGGATGCGGGCGGCGCTGCCCCAGGAAAACTGTGGCTGTTGGATAAGGGCATTGATGGCATCTACAGCCCTGTCGAGCACCACGGCGTTCACCTGTGCCATGAGCGAACCTACCAAGGTAAGTGCTAATGTGATGGCTATCAGCCATTTATAGGGCAATACAAACGGCAGGATGTTTTTCAGCAGGTCAAGGATGTTCATCTTGCCTGTGGGAACGGTGTTGTCTTGGGGCATAGGACAGGTGTTTTGGGGAGTTACTTGATGTTTGTGCAAATATAAGTGTTTTTTTTCATTTATTGGCAAATGGTGAGGAAATGATGTGGTTTTTCAACATTTTGTTTGCTATCATCAAACTATTCGTTTATCTTTGCAATTAAATGACGAGGCCGGAAAGGCCGGATGAATGACGATGGAAAACTTCGCAGCGATAGATTTCGAGACGGCCAACAACGAGCGGACAAGTATCTGCAGCATCGGGTTGGTGGTAGTGAGAGAAGGGGAGATTACGGATACGTTCTACTCACTTGTCCAACCCGAACCCAATTACTACTCTTATTGGTGCTCCCGTGTGCATGGACTCACGAGGGCTGATACCGATGAGGCGAGGGTGTTCCCCTATGTCTGGGCAGAGGTGGAGCCGCTCATCGAGGGCTTGCCCCTCGTGGCACACAACAAGGCGTTTGACGAGAACTGTCTGAAAGCCGTTTTCAGATGTTATGGCATGGACTATCCCGACTATCCTTTCCTGTGTACGCTGCGGGCTTCCCGCCGTGCTTTCCCCCAGGCTCCCGACCATCAGTTGCACACTGTGTCCGAACTGTGCGGATTCCATCTCCTTCATCACCACCATGCGCTTGCCGATGCTGAGGCATGCGCTTGGATAGCCCGTGAGATTCTTTAGTCTGTTGATACCTAACTTCAAGAAACCGATGATGAAAACCTGGTGCAAAACTGTTTTAATGTTGGTGGCATGTTGTGCCGCTCTGCCATCGATGGCAGATGATTCCATCGTGCTGTTCCCTGGGAATGGCGCCCGTGACGTCAATCCCGACACCCAACTTAGCCTCACCTTCCCCTATGATGACGAGTTGGGCGACAAAGGGTGTATCTGCATTTACGATGTCAAGACACGACGGTTGGTCGACAAACTTGACATCAGTATTCCTCCGGGACCAACGCAGCCGCAACCCCGTAATCCTGAGGCCATCTATACCCCTGTGCCTTACGATTATTCCCAGGCGCATGTCACCAACCGCACCACGAAGGCAGGTACTCCGTCGGGAGCGGCTGCCCGTGCGGCAGATATTGGACGCTACCAACTCTCTATCATCGGCGGGTTCAGCGATGGCTTCCATTTCTATCCCGTGATGATTCGTGGCCGCAAGGCTCTCATCCAACTCCACCACAACCTCTTGGAGTATGGACATGATTATGCCGTCACCATCGACCGCGGGGTGTTCAAGAATTTCAAGGGAATCTCCAACCGCCGCACTTGGACCTTCTCCACCAAACAGGCACCGCCGCCGGCCACTCAGCGGCTCCTCACCGTGGCGGCCGACGGGTCGGGCGACTTCTCCACCGTGCAGGGGGCTCTCGACTTCATCCCCGACCACGTGGCTTCCAACAACGACCGGTATACCGTCAGGGTGATGAACGGCGACTACGAGGAACTTGTCTATTTCCGCAACAAAAGCCATGTCACCATTGAGGGGCAGTCGCGCGATGGCGTGCTCATCCACTATCCCAACAACGAAGTGTTCAACCCGCATCCTGCCGATATCAAGACCAATGAGTTGCGGGGCACGTTCCCCTCGAGGAGAGCGGCCTTCGCTGTGGACAATTGTACCGATATGGTCCTGCGCAACCTGACCTTGAAAACCGACTGCCAGGGACAGGCCGAGGGTCTGCTCATCAATGGTGAGCGCAATTTCCTGGACAACGTGCGCATCGTCGGTTCTGGCGATGCCCTGCAAACCAATGGCAGCGCCTACTACCACAATTGTGTCATCGAGGGAGGAGGCGACACCGTCTTGGGGCGTGGTCCGGCCTATTTCAACCATTGTACGCTCGTCAGTTGGGGTGCCTTCATGTGGATTCGCAACACGGAGGAGAACCATGGCAATATTTTCGTGAATTGCACGTTCCGCGGTTTGGGGCCGGATGCGGTTCTGGCGAGACTGCCCGACAACAAGGGTAAAAACTATCCTCATGCCGAGGCTGTCCTGCTCAACTGCACCCTCGACCATATCCCGGCAGTGGGGTGGGGACCTGTCGATGATTCAGCCCGTTCGGCCACGCTGCTCGAGTTCAACAGCCTGGATACGGAGGGCCGTCCCGTCGACATGACCTCACGGCATCCCGTTGCCCGCCAGTTGCATCCCCTGCGCGACGCCAAAACCATCGCTGATTACTACGACAGCAGATTCGTGCTGGGCTACAGCATGGAGGATTTGAAATAAATGTGCAATAAAGGAATTTGTATCCTTTTTCCTATGACTGTCGATTTGGCACGATACGGAAAGTTTGTGTAACAATATCGCATATACAAGTGGGTCTTTTGTGCTAATTTTGCAACATCCAACTAACTAAAAGCTATAGATATGCTCAGATTTGCAAAATTGGCGCTGATGGCAGCGCTTATGTTCGCACCTTTTTCAAAAATGAGTGCGGCAGTAGATGAAAACTTTTATATCTTCCTCTGTTTTGGACAATCCAACATGGAAGGTGCGGCCCGTCCTGAGGCGCAGGATTTGGAAGGGGTAAGCGACCGGTTCCAGATGATGGCCGCTGTAGACGACCCGCAGAGGGGCCGTAAAATGGGTGAGTGGTACAAAGCCTTGCCGCCTCTTTGCCGTGGCAACAATGGTCTCACACCGGTCGATTATTTCGGCCGCCGCATGGTGGAGACGTTGCCCGAGAATATCCGTGTGGGTGTCATCACCGTAGCCATCGGTGGATGCCACATCGAGACTTTCATGAAGGATTCCATCGGCCAGTATGTCAAGACAAGGGCGCCCCATTGGATGAAGGGGATGCTGGAGGCCTACAACAACAACCCCTATGAGCGGTTGGTCACTCTGGCTAAGAAAGCCCAGAAAGATGGTGTCATCAAGGGTGTGCTCATGCACCAGGGTGAGTCCAACACCGGCGACCCGAAATGGGCTGACAAGGTGAAAATCGTCTACGACCAATTGTTGGGCGACCTTCAACTCAAACCCGAGGAGGTGCCCCTGCTCGCAGGTGAGGTGGTCCGTGCTGGCGGAAGAGGACTTTGTGCTGCCATGAACAAGCAGATTGACGACCTCCCCAATACGATTCATACCGCTCATGTCGTTTCCTCCGAGGGATTGACCAATGGTCCCGACAACCTGCATTTCGATGCTGCCGGCTACCGTGACCTGGGCCGCCGCTATGGTGAGAAGATGCTCTCACTCTTAGGATATAAAATCTATAAGCCCGTCGAGATTCCCGCCGATGCCTTTGTCGCCGAGACCACCGTTCCCGGCAACGACTTCCCCAAGGTAGACCCCCAGGGCCGTGCCTATTTCCAACTCTTTGCTCCTGAGGCCAACAAGGTGCAGGTCGACATCTGCAACAAGGTCTATGACATGCAGCGCGACGAGAAAGGTATGTGGACGGGTGTCACCGATCCGCTGGTGGTGGGATTCCACTATTATTTCCTGAAAGTTGATGGCGTGAGTGTTGTCGACCCGGCCACCGAGACCTTCTTCGGTTGCAACAAACTGTCGGGCGGCATCGAGATTCCCGAGGGTCCCGAGGGCGACTATTACCGTCCGCAAAAGGGAGTTCCTCACGGCCAGGTGCGTTCTCTCTACTATTGGGCAGAGTCCACCAAGGAGTGGCGCCATGCCATGGTCTATACTCCGGCCGAATATGAGAAGGTGAAATCGAAGAAACGCTATCCCGTGCTCTACCTGCAGCATGGCATGGGTGAGGACGAGACTGGATGGAGCACCCAGGGGCACATGCAGCACATTATGGACAATGCCATCAACAGCGGTGCCGCCGTGCCGATGATTGTGGTGATGGAGAGTGGTGATATCAAGGCTCCTCCACGTGCTGGTGACAACCGTGCCGGATTCAGCGAGTATGGCGCTTCTTTCTATAAAGTGATAGTCAACGACCTCATTCCTTATATCGACAGCAATTTCCGCACTCTCTCCGACCGCGACCATCGTGCCATGGCAGGACTCTCATGGGGTGGACATCAGTCGCTCGACCTCATCATGGCTCACCGCGACCTGTTCTCATACATGGGTGCCTTCAGCGGAGCCATCTTCGGCATCAATCTTGAGAAATCCTATGACGGCGCATTCTTGAAGGCTGATGAGTTCAACCGCGACATGCACTATTTCTTCCTCAGTTGTGGAAGCGAGGAGAACTTCGGAACGGGTCAGTTGGTGGATATGCTCCGCACTGCAGGCATCAATGTCGATTACTACGTGTCGCCAGGCACACATCATGAGTGGCTCACATGGCGTCGGTGCTTCAATCAGTTCATCCCCCATCTCTTCAAGAAGAAATAATGCTCTTGTAAGAAACATCTGATTTTCTCTACAGGGAAACCAAAAACAGTGCCCCCCGAAAGCAGTAATGGTCTTTCGGGGGGCATGATGTTGAAGGGCACCTAAGATTTCCTTTTTTGGTCTTTCAGACGTTTTTTTGTCATACGCAAAGACTCAATATTAACACCCTTGATGTCGGCAATTTCATCATCGTTTTTACCCATCTCACACAATATCAGATAGAATATGTTTTGAACGGTGAGATGCTTGTATCTTCTCACCATTTCCTCATATTCTGTGAAATGCAGGGTCTTGTAATACTCCACAAAGCACTGGTAGTCATTTTTCTTCCATCTGACCGTATTCTTGCCCTGGGTGATATCCTCATAGAGTTTTTTTCCGTAGTTCAGCATCGGTGAGCCATTCTCAATCATTTCAGATATCTTCCGGCTCAGTATCTCTTTCTGTTGTTCTGTATCTTGATGTTGTTGGCGCAAAAGAATAAGCTCATGGTTGTATTGGTTGATCAGCATTTGATTTTTGGCCAAAGTCAAGCGTGATTGGTTTTCCTTGTATTTGGCAAATCCCACGATAAAGAGCAGAATCACGACAAGTATGAGCGATGCGACCATCCATTTCATGATTTTATTCTGAAACTGATGTCGGCTCACTTCCTCGTCATATTGTTGCTGCATTTCCAGGATAGTCCTGTCCTTCAGGGTGTTGCTCAAGCTGTCCTTGATGGCGAAAATCCTGTATAGCCGTTCGCAGGCATCCTCAAGGTTCCGGTTGTTGTCCAAGTCGCATTGAAGCATATTGAACATGGATACTTCCTTCGAGTTTTCATCATCAATGAGAAAAGCCCTTTGCCACAATTCATACGCTTTCTCTTGGTTTCCCTCCTTCATATACACATCGGCAAGATTTTCCAATGTGTTGGAATGTTCTAAATACGACAACGATTTCTCATAGTATAGTTTGGCCGAATCCAGTTTGTTTTCATTGAAATACATGTATCCGATACTGCTGAGGAAATGCGGAATATCCCGTGGGTAGATGTCTTCAAGCCGTGGAATCAATTCCCTGGCGTAATGACATACGCTGTCTACATTTCCAAGAAACTGGAATACCCAACTGAGATTGAAATAGGAATAGGCGATATAATTCTTGTTGCCGGATTCCAAGGCATAGCCGAGCGCTTTTCGGGCATAATCCAACTGCAGCTGATAGTTGCCGCAGACATGGTTGATTCTGACCAACGACTCTGCTATCTTATATTTCTGATGAATATTGTCTGTCTTTTGCGCGGTTTCCTCCGCCTTTTTGTAGTATTTGACGGCTTGGGCATATTCCTTTCTCTTGTTCAGCCCTTGGGCTTTATAATAATAGGCATCCGTGAGTTTCTCCCAATCGGTGGTTTCCTCATAATAGGCGATGGCATTGTCTATCGTGGAGTCAGAGGCAAGCAAATGACCAGTTTGGAAACTTGTCCGTGCCAGTAGAAGCTGGTAGTGAGCCATATCTTCTGCATTGCCGAAATCGGGATTTAAGCGGAGTATCTCGGCATAGGCGGAATCTCTGTCATCTGCCATGATAAGGGAGTCGATCGCTGCAAGACGGACAGATTCCGGTGTGGAGTTGCATCCATGGAAAATCAGAATGAAGACGAATAGGAATACAGGCGTT
>CACXDY010000013.1 GCA_902766505.1 uncultured Prevotellaceae bacterium | reverse complement strand
GTTGCCGTTGCCCCAGTTGTACATCACGCAGTTGCGGAAGTCCACAATTTCTGCCTGGATGGCATTGGCCCACTGATAGGTGCTGTATTCACTGTTGGAGGTATAGCCGGACCACTGATAGCGCGCGCCGTTGAAACGGGGGGCGCGGTTCTGCACATGGGCCAACAGATTGTGGTGGAAGGAGGCCAACTTGCCGCCCCAGATGCCGCCGTAACCATGTGCGCCCTTGTCGTGGCCGGCATTGGTCAGGCTTTCGGCGATGGTACACCATTGCATGGTGAAGTTGTTGTTGTCGTAGAAGGACGCTACCTCGTCGATGCTCCAACTGAAGGAGCAGTGGTCGAGGATGACACCATTGACATGGCGCTGCCAGATGGCATCGGCACCGTCGTTGACGTCTCTCTCCTGTCCTCGGCGGACCCGGATAAACCGGATGATGTTGTTGGAGGAGGGCTGAACCGTATAGTAGCGGATGGTAATGCCCGGTGATGGTGCCGTTTGTCCGGCTATGGTGGTGTTCTGGCCAATGGTCAGGTTGCTGTTCAGGGCAATGACCCCACCAACGTCAAAGACGATGATTTTGGGATTGTTTCCCTTGACGGCGGCACGCAGTGAACCCGTTCCGCTGTCATTGAGGTTGGTCACGTGGATGACTTCACCACCGCGTCCGCCTGTCACATAGCGGCCGTGGCCTTCGGCACCGGGGAAGGCTGGAGCGGCACCGTAGTCTTCCTCTCCGCCACCTGGCCCGCTGCCTCCAAGAAGGATGATGTTGACGATGGCCATGACATCCACGACGTCGATGTTGTTGTCACCATTGAGGTCGCCATATTCTTCATGAAAGTTTTCGTTGTTGGTGCCCAGGATATAGTTGACGACCATCATGGCATCCACTACCGTGATGTCGCCGTCGGCATTCACATCTCCCAAATCATAGGTGGGCATGGCCTTTTTCTCATATTTGAAACCGAAGAACTGGATGGTGGTTCCGCGTGCTGCTATCGTGTAGGTGTTGCCTGCAGTCAGTTCCAGTGTTTTGGTGCCCCAGCCGTATTTGAAATCCTCGGTTTGTTCATAGATGGTCATTTCACCGGGAAGGACACTGAAGTCCGACTGGTTGTATATCTTCACATCCTTGCCGTCATTCGAGGCAAAGACACCGCCAGTGGCTTCTTGTGAAGTGGATTGACGGCGATAGTAAAGGGTGATGGTCATCGACTGCTTGGCATTCAGAATGATGGACGTACTCCCGCCGTTGTCGGTGCCTCCTGGGTCTGAGGGGTTGGGCGCTGCATTCACTCTCACTTGTATGTAGTGGGTGAATGACTGGTCTGCAATGGTCTTCGACTGCTTTACCAGTGTGGTGGCAAAGGTGGTGGTGGCAGTCAGTATGTCATCATCTGCCAATGTGGTGTTGGCTGTGGCTGGCGTGTTTTCATTGGCCTTCCACACGGCGGCATCCACCGCGAGGCCCGTCAGCAGCAGCGCAAGCAGGAAATAAAGTCTTCTCATGTTTGTTTTTAGTAGTTTGTCGATTTCTTTTTTTTGATTGTTTTGTAGTCAGAGGATTCCTTTCGTAGAGGGAAGGTCGAAATGATAGATGTCGCGTCGTACAGCCATCCGCAATGCACGGGCAAGGGCTTTGAAAATACCTTCGATTTTATGGTGCTCGTTGTCGCCTGTGGCGCGGATGTGGAGATTCATGTGGGCGGCATCGCTGAGACTCTTGAAAAAATGGAGGAACATCTCGGTCGGCATATCACCGATGTGCTCGCGGTGGAATTCCGCCTCCCATACCAACCAGGAACGGCCGCCGAAGTCAAGGGTCACCATGGCCGAACAGTCGTCCATGGGAAGGCAATAACCGTAACGCTCGATACCCCGCTTGTCGCCAAGAGCACGGTGCAGGCAGTCGCCTAAAGCAATCGCCGTGTCTTCTATGGTGTGATGCTCATCCACGTTCAAGTCGCCGTTGACCTGAATGTTGAGGTCCATCATGCCATGCTTGCCTATCTGCTCAAGCATGTGGTCGAAGAATCCCAGACCCGTGTGGATGTCGCAGCGGCCATGACCATCGACATGAAGGTCGATGGAAATGTCAGTCTCCTTCGTGGTGCGGCGGACGCTGGCATGACGGTCCCCGGCATACAGCTGCTCGGCTATCGTATCCCAGGTGACTCCCTCGTCTCCCAATATCAGCGGGCGGCATCCAAGACGGCGGGCCAACTCGCGGTCGCTCTCACGGTCGCCTATCACATAACTGCCACTGAGGTCATAAGCCGGATTGTCGATATAATCGGTGAGCATGCCTGTGCCGGGCTTGCGGTCGGGATGATGGTCCTCAGGGAAATGCCGGTCGATGTGGATGGCATCGAAAGTGATGCCCTCACTCTCCAATGTCTGAAGAATGAAGTTGTGGACAGGCCAGAACGTCTCCTCAGGGAAAGAGGATGTGCCAAGTCCGTCCTGATTGCTGACCATCACGAACTTGAAATCGGTGTGCTGGCGGATAAAGGCTAAGTTGCGGAAGACACCCTTGACGAAACGTAGTTTCTCAAAACTGTCTATCTGCTCGTCGGCGGGTTCTTCTATCAAGGTGCCGTCACGGTCGATGAAAAGGATGCGATGTGTCATGGTGTAAATATTTCTTCATTATCATTGATGATTGCCAGTGCGGTGGTGCGGCGCTCCTCACGCTGCTTCTCTATGGAGCCATACATGAAATAGTAGACCAGGAACTCGAAAATCCATACAAACCACATGACGAAGAAAGTGATGAGCATGGTCACACCGAGCAATATCAGAAAATAACCGGGCATACCCGACGGGTCGCCGGTCATCACACCTATCGTGGAGAATGCATTGGCAAATAGCAGAATGGTCATGGGAAGCATGAGCAACATGGAGATGACACCGATGAGCAGACTGGTGATGAATGCGGTGAGGAAAATAAACCCCATACGACGCAAACCTGTGCCATAGGTGGTGGGAAGTCCATGCCAGAAATGGGCTTTGTCGCCCACTAAATAGCGGATGCTGATATAGAGGAACGGCAGGGACAGCAGACTGAAAACAACGGCCCATCCCAAGACAATCAGCCAGTTGTCTGCCAGCAGGGTCATCAGACTGCAGTGGAGAAATCTCATGGCTATGTAGGCGGCCAGCAGCGTCAATCCGTATACCAAGGCATAAATCAACAACAGGTTGAGCGCTAACAGGACAACGCGGATGGCATTCAAGCGGAATTTCTGACCATTGAGCATGGTGATCAACCGGGCCGATGCCCACACACTGCATACCAGGAAGCCTATCAGACTCACCAGGGAGATGACGGCATAAAGGGTCATATGCGACGAGCCGATGGCATAGGCTTGAGGATTGGGCAGATTGAGAACCATCAGGACGGCCAGGAATATGCTGGACAGCATCACGGGAAACCACGTGGCGCGGAAAAAACCGCCCATGTTGCTGACCAGGAGTTTGTAGGCTGCCTGAATGCAGGAGGATGTACTCCTGTTCTTATACAATAATTCGTTTTCCATACCTATATTAATATTGTCACATTCTTTTACGGAATTCTGCACAGCATACGGCGGTTGCAATGGCTACATTCAGACTCTCTGCCGTGGGGCGGTCGGGAGGGTAGGCGGGAATAAGCAAGCGATGGGTGAGACGTTCACGTAAGGGTTGGCTGATGCCGTGGCCCTCATTGCCCATCACCAGCAATCCTGCGGACGACAGCGCCGAATGATAGATGTCGGTGCCGTCAAGCAATGTGCCATATACCGCAACTTCGGATGGCAGACGGTCGCAAAGCGCGCACAGGTCGGTGTAGACGACACGAACGCGGGCTATGCTGCCCATCGTGGCTTGGACCACCTTGGGACTGTAGGCATCGGCGCAGTCTTGGCTGCAATAGATGTGCTCGATGCCAAACCAGTCGGCTATGCGGATGATGGTCCCTAAATTGCCTGGGTCGCGGACACCATCCAAACCCAGGCAAAGGGTGCTGCTGATGGCTTCTGCCGACTCTTCCTCTGTCTCTGTGCAGGAGGGCAAAGGAAACACTCCCAGCACTTGTTGAGGGTGCTGCAGGAAACTGATGCGGCGGAGTTCTTCGGCCGTCACCTCTATCAGTTCTTCTGTCGAGGGTGCGTCATGGCTTTCTATCCACTGCTGCGTGGCATAGATGAACTTAGCCGGAGAAATGGCCAATAGGTCGGAAATGACCTTTGGACCTTCGGCCACAAAGAGTCCCTCGCGGTCGCGGTATTTCTTCGTTTCCAGCTGGCGCAACAGCTTTTGCCTGTTTTTACTAATCATCATGCAAAATTAGTCATTTTCCATGAGATTTCAGTCCTTTTTTGACTCGTTTTTCTATTCTTCATTTCCCTACGACGATTATTTGTTGTAAATTTGCACCGAGTTATGAGACATTTCCTGCATAGGTTCTTGACTGAATGTTGTCAGCTGAGATGCTGGGGGACGATAGTGATGGCTGTCGTGTTGATGTCGGCATGCTCCACAACGAAGTTCGTCCCCGACAACCAGTATTTGCTCAAAGGGACTGTCGTCCAGTCGGATAACGAAAATCTGGATGCGGCACGCCTGAAGCAATATGTCAGGCAAAAGGGCAACTCCAGGTGGTTCTCTGTTCTGAAGATTCCGCTTGGTATTTATTCCATGGCGGGGCAGGATACCACCAAATGGATTAACCGGACTTTGAAAAAGATTGGCGAACCGCCTGTCATCTACGACTCTGTCATGGCTGTCTCTACAAGCAACGACTTGCTGAGGGCTATGCAGAACATGGGGTATCTGAATGCCTGGGTGGACCACCGTGTTGATGCCAAGGGAAAAGCCGCAAAGGCGGTCTATACCCTGCATCCAGGTGCGCAATATGTCATCCGGCACATGAACCATGATATTCAGGATGATTCCATAGCCCGGATTCTTGCAGCCAACGATTCTCTGGCTTTCGGATTGAGGGACGGGTCGCCATTTTCCGTCGATGCATTGGAGAAAGAAAGGAGCAAGATAACAAATCTGCTGCTGAACAATGGTTACTACCGCTTTCATAAGGAGTATATCCGTTTTGAGGCTGATACCATGCGGGGAAGCAGGTTGGTGGATGTCACACTACACTTGCTGAACTACCGTGATAACAGGATGCACCCCAAATATGTGGTGAGAAATGTGTCCTACTCTTGCGTGGATTCCAATATGGTGCACATCCGAAAGAGTGTGCTCGAAAACTCTACTGCTATCCAGCCGGGAGCGTTGTACAAGGCGTCCGACGTACAACGCACCTATCATAATTACAGCAGGCTGCATCCTATCAGGTTTACAAATATCAGATTCAATGAAGTGCCCGACTCGGGCTTTCTTGACTGCACCCTGCAATATGGTGTCAACAGGGTCAGGACCATCTCGGTGCAACCCGAAGGAACCAATACGGCTGGAGACCTCGGAGCAGCGGCTACCCTCACTTACCTCAACAGAAACATTTTCCGAGGGGCTGAGTTGTTCTCCGTTCAGTTGCGTGGAGCCTTTGAGGCCATCACAGGACTGGAAGGCTATCAGAATGAGGACTATATGGAATATGGGGCTGAAACAAAAATCACGTTCCCCCGACTGGTCGCTCCGTTCCTCTCCAGTGAGGTAAAACGGTATATCAATGCCACATCTGAATACTCGCTGAGTTTCAACATGCAGAACAGACCTGAGTTCCACCGGCGGGTCTTCTCCACAGGATGGAGGTATAGGTGGGGAAAACCCCAGGGAAAATGGTCGTATAAATGGGATTTCCTTGACATGAACTATATCTACATGCCGTGGATATCACCTACCTTCAAACATGAATATCTTGACAGTGTCAGCAACCGTAATGTTATCTTGAGATACAACTACGAGGACCTTTTCATCATGAGAACGGGATTCGGACTGACCTACAACAACGGTGTGAATGCTGTCAAGGCAAATGTGGAACTGGGTGGAAATCTGCTCAAGGCAGTGGCCGCTATCTTCGATTTCAAGAAGAATGACCAGCAACAATCCACACTCTTCAATATCGCCTTCGCTCAATATGCCAAAGGTGACTTTGACTTCACCCGGGCTTTGAATTTCGATGAGCACAACTCCCTTGTCATGCACACGGCCTTGGGTATTGCCTATCCTTATGGCAACAGCAAGGTGCTGCCCTTCGAAAAACGGTATTTCTCGGGGGGAGCCAACTCCGTGAGGGGATGGAGCGTCAGAGGATTGGGACCGGGAAAATTCCGGGGACACAATGGAGCCATTGATTTCATCAACCAGACGGGAGATATGCGACTTGACCTCAACTTGGAGTACCGCACCCATCTGTTCTGGAAATTCAACGGGGCTTTGTTCTTGGACGGAGGAAACATCTGGACCCTCAGAGATTATGAGGACCAGCCGGGAGGACAATTCAAGTTCAACGAGTTCTACAAGCAGATTGCCGTGGCCTATGGCATGGGTGTCCGCCTCAATTTCGACTATTTCATCCTCCGTTTCGACATGGGTATGAAGGCCATCAATCCATCCTATGATAGCAGAAAGGAACATTATGCCTTCCTGCACCATAAGTTCTCACGCGATTTCTCCTTCCATTTCGCCGTGGGTATGCCTTTCTGATACTATCGCAGTTCGTATCCAGTAGAATGGTTCTTTTTGGGGGAAAGTTTTTTCCCATAATTGTCTTCTGTTGAATATGGATAGAACAAAGTGATGCTCGGAACCCTGGCAGCAGGCCTTTCTCCTTTTGTTGCAGCAGAGACAACTCCTTATTTTGCTTCTTTAGCAACAGGGGCAAAAAAGGCAGGGAACCCCTGCCTTTTTGATTTACCTAATCATATCGATTTCATCCTCGGGGAGGGTGATGCCGCCCACTTTTTTGCCACGGGCGGTATATACGTGTATCGTTGGCGTGAGATACTGCTTGTTGAAGAGAATATATTCTTCGGTTTCCTTCAAATCTTGCCTGTCCACCCGCATTTCAGTACTTGTTGTGAGGATGTATTCCTGGGCATTGTCCATTTCTGCCATCATCAGCATGTTGGATAGGGGATAAAATACGCTTACGAACATTTCGTTGTCAAGTCTAATCACTTTCTTCGTGTCTGGATATACCAGCATAGTCAACTGAGGTGAATGGGCGAAACCTGTAAAGACTTCCGCCTGGAGGATAACAACGGGGAGGAAAGTGAACTCTTGAACGCCGATTTTCTGTTTCGTATCCTCAACCACCACGTCTTTGAAGGATGATTGCTTGTCGAAAAGCCACGAGATGCCGGTGACAAACAGTTCCTCACATTCCTCGTCACGCTGACTGAATATTTTGACCACTTTGTCTTTCGCCGGGTCATACATCCATACGTTGATGCAGGCATACATATCGTCTGGCGCTGTCGGTAAGGGTTCTACAAAGAAAAAGAATTCATTCTCAAACCCGGTGAGGGCGCTTTTCGAGATGTCCTCGTCCGTCATCTTACGAGGGGTGTTCGTCATGATGTTTTCGAAATACAATTTCGCGGGCACTGCTTTCGCCGGAAGACCTATCTGACGAAGATGGCTTATTTCTACTGCTTTTGCCATGTTGGCCAGAAAAACGGCCATGATTAAAAATACAAGTCTTTTCATCTTATGAATATGCTTTTAAGTAATGATTTCGTTGAGTGGCTTACTGGCCGCAAAGATAGTGTTTTTTTCTTTTGGCTGTTTCTTTATCTGGAAAAACTTGACGGGCTTGCCGTGGTATGGCTGTTTTTTTCCGTTCAAAGTGTGGCTATTTAGTTTTTTTTCCATACTTTTGCACGCATGATGAAGTTTATCTCATTCTCGAGTGGAAGTAGCGGGAATTGCTACTTCATTTTTACCGAGCATGATGGGCTGATGATTGACGCCGGTGTGGGCGTCAGACAACTCAAAAAAGATTTTGTCAACTATGGGTTGTCAATGTCTTCCATCAAGAATATTCTCCTCACACACGACCATGCCGACCATGTGAAGTCGGTGGGTTCGCTGTGCCATGACTTGATGGTGCCGGTGTATTCCACAAAAAAAGTGCATAGAGGGGTGGAAGGCAACTATTGTGTCCGAAGGAAAATCGAGTTAGGACTGGCCAGGTTCTTGGAGAAAAACGTAACGGTTGAAATTGGGGATTTCAAGGTCACACCTTTTGATGTGCCTCATGACAGCCAGGACAATGTGGGCTATCTCATCCAACATGGGGATACAAAATTCTGCATGGTCACCGATGTGGGATGTGTCACTGAGGAAATCGGTGGGTTTATCAGCAGTGCGGATTATCTGGTGCTCGAGGCCAATCATGACATAGAAATGCTCAGAAGCGGCACATATCCATATATCTTGAAACAACGGATTGCCAGTGAGAGAGGGCATCTGAGCAACCACGACTGTGGAGAGGCGCTCGTGCGCTATGCCACAGAAAGATTGAAACATGTTTGGCTGTGTCATCTCAGCAATGAAAACAACCATCCTGAACTCGCTCGGAAAACGGTGGAGTATTTGCTCCAAAGTCATGGCATCACGCCAGGGAAGGATTTCCTGCTCGATGTGCTGAACAGGACAAGACCAACAGGCATTTTCTCGTTGGAATGACGTGTGTCGAATAAGAATGAAAGACAATCTCCACACCCTCAAAAGCAAAGGTGTGGAGATTGTCTTTTATTCATCTTTTTCATTCAGATTATTTAATTACCATCTTCTTCCCATTGTTGATATAGATGCCTTTCTGTGCCGGTACACCTGAGAGTTTCCGGCCATCGAGCGAGTACCATCCTGCAGATTGAGGATTGTTAATTGAAGATTGAATGTTTTCAACAGAAGAATACTCGCCGTTGATGGCCTTGCCGCCCATGATAACTCCGTAGTCATTTGCGGTACTCGTCAGTGTAAGGTTACCATTGTTACGTACCTCAATC